>NZ_AUCD01000025.1 GCF_000429585.1 Atopococcus tabaci DSM 17538 | reverse complement strand
GTCCAGCCTTCACTGACTTTCTCGTTGATGTAATCAACTTCACCTTGAGGAAGTTGAATAGGTTTACGTCCACATTTTTGTTTGTTTTCTTTGTATTCTAGATAAATATCGATCGCTGTTTTACCCGTTTTCAACTTCCTGATTACTCTGTAGACTGCTTCATGACCTCGCTTAAGCTTTTTAGCAATCTCGCGACCACTGAGATTAATGGCAAAGTATTCTTCTATGAATATGAGTTCTGTTTTGGTAAGATGGGTGTACGACATGTATGGTGCACTCTCCTTAGCTTTGGTAGGTTAATTTGAGTGTATCATAACATGTCTTTTTTCTGTCTCGCTTAATTATACAATCCACGTTAGATAAATACAGTCGCTGCGAGTGTCAGCAAAAACAAGAACGACACCGTCAACAGTGTTGGGTTCAAGCTGTCTCTTTCGCCTTTGGCCGCTTTCAACACAGGATAGGCCACAAAGCCAAACGCCATCCCATTTACGATGCTCCCAGTGAATGTCATCATCACGATGATTAAAAAAGCCGGAAACCATTCGCTGAAATCATCAAATGAAATGAATTTTAGATTTTCCATCATCGACGCTCCCGTAATGACAATCACAGGAGCCAAGGCGGCATTGGGTATATAAGCCAGCAGCGGCGTCAAAACAAGCGCCAACAAAAATAAAATTCCTGCTGTGACGGCTGTCAAACCGGTACGACCGCCTTCTTTGATGCCTGATGCACTTTCGGCTGCCGGAATCGGCGGGCTGCTTCCCAAGAAACTGGATACAACGGCCATGCCGCTCATCACTTGAAACGAACGGGTGGACCGGGAAGGATCGTTCAACAATCCTTCCACCATGCCGATCGCTTCAAACACCAACAGCATCGTCAAAGAGAAAATCGCCAACAGCGATTCAAACGTGAAGACGCTGCTGAAGTCATACGAGCCCCACAGATCCGGGAACTGTGCGATATTTCCCAAAGAAAATGCCGTTGGTTCTGGTTGATGGATTCCAAGAACCAGTGACAAGACGGTGATGACAGCGATGGAGAGGAAAAAACTTCCCGGAACACGTTTCATGAACAGGACCGCCGTAAACACCAGGCCTCCCAGTGCCAAGGCCGTCATTGGATTGCCCAAATCTCCCAAAGCCACAATCCCCGATTCCCCTCCGTCAATCACTAAACCGCTGTTCTGCAATCCAATCAACACTAAGAACAAGCCTATGCCAACCGTGATGGCCTGCTTTAAAACAGAAGGAATCGCATGTGTAAACTTCCCCATCAATCCTGAAAACACAATCAGCATGAACAATCCACCGGAAATCAAGACAACCGTCAACGATTCCTGCCACGCCAAGCCCAACGCCGCTACAGCGGTAAAAGTGAAAAATGCGTTCTCTCCCATCCCGGGAGCCACAATCAGCGGCGTGTTGGCCCACCACCCCATCAGCAAACTGCCGACAGCGCCGATGAAGATGGTCGCAAATACTGTCAATTCCGGCGGCATGCCCGTTTCGGAAAGAATCAACGGGTTGACCACAAGAATATACGAAACTGCAAAAAATGAAATCAGTCCTGCAAGAACTTCCTGCCTGACCGTTGTGCCGTATGTTTCTAGGTTAAATCGTTTCAAAAAGCATCCGCTCCTTCATCTAATGCGTGACAACCTGTCCATACAAAAGTATACCAGTCACCTATACAAAAGAAAAACAACAAGTATGTTCGCCTATCGTGACTGGTCAGGAAGCTTCATGGATCAATCCTTTTCCAAGCAAAAAAACAAGCTGGAAAATCTCCCAGCCTGTTTCTCCATTCGATTATCGATTGACAGGGTACTCCACTTCCCGCTGCAAATGGTCGGTTTGTTCCACCGTTTCTCCTTGATCATCTGAGGCAAATACACGGAAACTCATAGATGGAATGGTCAATTCGTCAATCTCTTTGTCCTGCAAAAAGGAAGAGATGTCCAAATCTGTCTTGTCCATCACTTCTTCAGAACGAAGGGTGACCGCTTCAGTAGTGGGATTAAGTAGGACAACTACCCAATTTTCTTCTTCCAATCGGACCATCCCGAAAACATCAGAAGCTGCGAAAGGATAGAACGTGCCTTTTTGCAAAGCGACTTCTTCGTGGCGCCAATGCATCAAATTTTTGACAAAACTCACCAACTGTTTGTCTTCTTGTTCCCACGGATACATCCGGCGGTTGTCGGGATCCGTTCCGCCTTCAAGTCCGGCTTCGTCTCCATAATACACACACGGAACTCCTGGAAGACTGAACAGCAGCAACATGGCCAGCCAAACTTTTTCATCGCTCTTTTGCAATGCCGTCCGAATACGGGCCGTATCATGGCTGCCGATATTGTTTAAGTTGCTGTAAAACGCAGCCGGCGGATAGTTTTCCTTCAAATTCAGCCATTTCTCCACTGCCTGCCCCACGGTGATTCGTCCGTTCAGTAAATCAATGATAATGTTGCGGAACGGGTAGTTCATCGCGCCATGCAAGATGCCGCCTTCCAAATAATGCCTGCGTTGGTCGTAGGCAATTTTATTGGTGGCGTCTTCCCACACTTCACCGACCAACACCGGGTCAATCAGGGCGCTGGACTCCATTGCGTCACGGATGCCTGCCAAAAAGTCGTCGGACAACTCATCGGCTACATCCAACCGCCAGCCGCCAATCCCTTTTCTTGTCCAATGCCGGACAACGCTTTTGCGGTCTTTGAAAATGAAACGCTGCACCCCTTCCTGCTCCGTGTTTAGTTTGGGAAGGTCTTTCACTCCCCACCACGCTTCGTAATCGTCGGGGTAGGAGTGGAAAATAAACCAGTCTTTGTATGGACTGTCCGGAGATTGATAAGCGCCCGTATCGCTGTACGTTCCAAAGCGGTTAAAGTAACGACTGTCCGCCCCCACGTGGTTGAAAACTCCATCAAGCAATACGTGAATGCCTCTTTTTTCTGCTTCTTCAATGAGTGCGTCAAAATCTTCCTCGTCCCCAAACATCGGATCGATTTTGAAATAATCCCCTGTATCGTATTTATGATTGCTTCGAGCTTCGAATATCGGACTTAAATAGAGGATGGATACACCCATGTCTTCTAAATAAGGCAGCTTTTCAATGATTCCTTTCAAATTCCCTCCGAAAAAGTCCCAGCGAACCACTTCGCCTTTTTCGTTTTTCACATAGTACGGTATATCCTGGTCTGAAGAATAAATGAAAGCATCTTCCTTTGGATTGGACACTGAACCGTCGGGATTGCCGTTACGGAAACGGTCGACAAAAATATGGTAAGCAACTCCGGAACGGTACCATTCGGGCGCCGGGTCGTCAAACGCATAAGCAGTCAACTGATAGGGCTTGACGTCTTCATCTTCGTAATAAACTTTCCCTTCTCCTCCGAGCATCCCTTCATTGTTGCCATAGTACAGAACTTGTTCGGAGCCTTCACCCTTATGAACAACCTTAAAGGAATAGAAATACAATCCGTTGCCCTCAGATAAATCAAACGTGACCGTGTAGCGATTGGTGTCCTTTATCTGATGCATCGCTTTCTCGTAGTAATTGCCATAATCTTTGTGGATCTGCAGTGCGGCATAAGTGACCGGAAGTTTTCCGCCATCGATGGTAAACGTCACGGCGCTGCCTGCTTGAACAGCTCCGTATGGCCTTTTGTAAGCGGGAATCCATGAATTATAGTAAACAGTCTGCTTCTCTTCAGCCATTGTTCTTTCCCTTCTGTATATCTAGTTCTCTTCTAATTTCGCCCCTATCATGAACGATTTAGATTGGTTCGTCAAATGAATGAACTCTGTTTTCCGTCAATTCTCCTTGAGGCTGTGCCTTCCAAATTTCATCCGCGTAACGCTGGATGGTATAGTCTGCGGAGAATGGACCAGACGAAGCGATATTGATCAATGACTTTTGGGACCATGCTTTCTTGTCACGGTATAGTTCATCAGCTCTCTTTTGCGCCTCGATGAAGCTGTCAAAGTCTTTCAAAACAAAATACTCATCATTGTATTGGATAAGAGAATCAAAAAGCACTCTTCCTTCTTCTTCAATATTCGGAATGGTGCCGTCCACCAGAGCGTCCAATGCCCGTTTTAACCGCGGATTCGATTCATAAATCTCCCGGGACGAATAGGTTCCATTTCGGTAGTATTCGTACACTTCTTCCGTGGTCAATCCAAACAAGAACATGTTTTCTTCTCCCACATAGTCACGAATTTCGACATTCGCTCCGTCAAGTGTCGCCATCGTCAACGCGCCGTTGAGCATCAATTTCATGTTCCCGGTTCCCGATGCTTCTTTTCCGGCAAGTGAAATCTGTTCGCTGATGTCCGCCGCCGGAATGATTTTTTCCGCCAGAGACACTCCGTAGTTTTCAAAGAAGACCACTTTGATTTTGTCCCCCACATCCGGGTCATTGTTGACAACTTCGCCAATCGCATTGATCACTTTGATGATTTGTTTGGCGTACAAGTAACTCGGGGCAGCTTTCGCTCCGAAAATGAAGACCCGCGGCTGCATGTCGATTTCCGGATTCTCTTTGATTTGCAAGTACCGGTCCAGTATATGCAACGCTTGAAGGTGTTGCCGTTTGTATGCATGCAGGCGCTTGATTTGGACATCAAACAATGCCGTCGGATCAACTTTCAGACCGGTGTGTTCTTGGATATATGCAGCCAGCCGCTGTTTGTTGTGCAATTTGACTTCCGCCAGCCGTTCCAACACTTCGTCGGATTTTTCGTACCCTTTGAGCACTTTCAATTCAGCGGGATTGGTCTTCCATTCCGGTCCGATATTGTCGGTGATCAATTCCGTCAATTCCGGATTGGCCAGGTGCAGCCATCTCCGTTGAGTGATGCCGTTTGTTTTGTTGTTGAACTTATACGGATACATCTCAGCAAAGTCCGCCAACACTTCGTCCTTCAACAGATTTGAATGCAGCTGAGCCACGCCGTTGATGCTGTGGCTGCCAATAATGGACAAATGCGCCATATGGATCTGACCGTTTTGGATGATAGAAGTGGAATTGGTCAAGCGTCTGCCATATAGAGGCGTCTTCTTTTCGATGTGACGGCGGTTGATTTCTTCAATAATTTGGTACATTCTTGGAAGCAACTCTTTCACCATGTCAACCGGCCACGTTTCCATCGCTTCCCGCAACAGTGTGTGGTTTGTGTAGCTGCACGTTTTCTTCGTGATTTCCCATGCTTTATCCCAACTCAGCTTTTCCTCATCCAATAGAATGCGCATCAGCTCTGGAATGACCAGCGCCGGATGGGTGTCGTTGATGTGAATCGCAATTTTGTCCGGGATATTTTTTCGCGGCAAATTGTATTTTTTGTAATGGCGCAGGATGCTTTGGACGCCGGCCGATACAAGGAAGTATTCTTGCTTCAACCGCAGCAACCGCCCCTCGTAGTTGGAGTCATCCGGATACAGCACTTCTGTGATTTCTTTGATTTTTTCCGCCTCTTCAATCGAGAAATACTTGTCTTCCTCTTCAGGCGGCAGTTCCGCCGACCACAAACGAAGCGTATTGATGGATACATTGTTGTATCCGATGGAAGGAATATCATAGGGAACCGCCAATATGTTTTTGGTGTTTTCGTATACGGGTTCCAAGCCGCCTGTCCCGTCCGGTCTCATCCAAACATTTCCACCGATACGGACAATCACCGCATCGTTGCTGTTTCGAACTTCCCAAACGTTCCCGTTCCGCAGCCAGTTATCCGGCAGTTCCACCTGGTAGCCGTCAATGAATTTCTGTTGAAAGAGGCCGTAACGGTACCGGATGCCGCTGCCGTGTCCGGGAATGCCCAGCGAAGCCATGGAGTCCATGAAACAGGAAGCGAGTCGTCCCAATCCGCCGTTCCCCAGACCGGGGTCGACTTCGGACTCGGCAATCGTTTTAAAGTCCAATCCAAGCTCTTCCAGTCCTTCTTTAGCGGTATCCAAAATGCCCATATTGTAGAGATTGCTTTTCAACTGTCTGCCAGGCAAAAATTCCATTGAAAAATAATAGACCTGTTTCACTTTTTTGTCGATATAATGCTGACGCGCATTCCGCCATTCATCTGCAATATACGTCCGGACCAGGTTTCCCAAAGCATGAAATTGTTGATCCACAGACCCCTCATCGTAGCTGTTGACAAACATTGTTTCAAACGACTTTTTATAATCCTTTTTGAACTGTTCAACAGATAAAGACATTTGATATCCTCCCTTTATTCGACCGTTCCATCGGTCTCCCTGCTTCCAAAATACAAAAACAACACCCTTTAACGCGGGGATTCTCATGAACCTGACTGTACATCATCCGCGCAAAGGCGTGTTGTTTGGTTGTTCTCTAAACGTCTAGAGGGTTAACCGGTTGTAATAATCAATGTATTGAAGTGCGGAGTTGTGCCAGCTGTAATCTTGAGTCATTGCCTGTTTTACAAGTTGATGCCATTGTTCCGGCTGATCATAATACAAGATCAATGCTTGATCGATAATATCCAGCATCACTTCCGGACGGAAATCATAGAAGCTGAATCCTGTCCCCTCGCCAGTGGTGGCATCATACGGAATCACCGTATCAATCAGCCCGCCTGTTTCATGGACAAGCGGAAGTGTGCCATAACGCAGCGAGTTCAATTGAGACAAGCCGCATGGTTCAAATGCAGACGGCATGAGGAAGATGTCGCTGCCTGCATAAATTTGTTGGGCGAGCTCCACATCAAAGTCAATCACTGCTTTGAACTTATCCGGATACTGTCCGTTAAAGTAATTGAAACTATCCTCAAAGCGTGGATCGCCGGTGCCTAAAACCACCACTTGAACATCGCGTTCCATCAATTGTGCCATCGCATGTTCAATCAGATCCATCCCTTTTTGTTCGGTCAAGCGGCTGACTACTCCGATAAGGGCAATATTCGGTTCTTGCGGCAGTCCCACCCGCTTTTGCAACGCTGCTTTGTTCTTCTCTTTCCCACTCAAATCATCGATGGAGAAAGAAGCAGCGATGGTCGGATCTGTCTGCGGATCGTAAACATCGTAATCGATCCCATTCAAAATCCCGACTAGTTTCCAGTTGTTGTCCCGCAACACCCCGTCCAAACCATATCCAAATTCCGGTGTTTGGATTTCTGCCGCATAGGTCGGACTTACTGTTGTGACCAAGTCGGAATAGTAAATACCGCCTTTAAGGAAATTCACCAAATCGTAATACTTCAAGCCACGTTCATGGTAGGCGTTATAGCCGATTCCCAACCAATCGGACAGCACTTCTTGGTCGTAAATTCCTTGAAATTGTAGGTTGTGGATAGTCAAAATGGTTTTGATGTCTGAGTAGGCCTCAATCCAGTGGTACTTATCTTTGAGAAGGACCGGGATCAATGCCGTATGCCAGTCATTGCAATGGAGAACATCAGGAACAAAGTCCACTTTTTCCATCATTTCGATGACCGCCTGCGAGAAGAAGGCAAAGCGTTGCCCGTCATCGTCAAACCCGTACAAAGCCGGACGGTCAAAGTAATAGAGGTTATCGATGAAATAGTACGTGACCCCGTCCATTTTCAATTGTTTGATGCCGCAAAACTGTTCACGCCAGCCGACTCTTACTGTGAACTGCAGCACGTCTTCCAACTGCGCTTTGTGCTTTTCAGGCATTTTCGTGTGAAACGGCAAAACCACACGTACGTCCACTCCGTTTTTTACCAATTCTTTCGGCAGGGCGCCTGCCACATCCCCTAAGCCGCCCGACTTAAAAAAGGGCGCCGCTTCTGCAGAGGCAAACAAAATATTCATTTACCGTCTCACATCCTTTACTGCACATTTTCCTTCACGTTTTCTTTTGTGATGACTGTGTTTTTTTTGATGACAATGGGGTTATCCGGTGTCCCTTCCAGATGCACCCCGTCTTCCACACGAACTTTTTTGTCAAAAATCACGTGTTTCAGTACAACGTCTTTTCCAATTTCCGCTCCCTGCATCAATACAGAATCGGAGACTGTTGCGCCTTCTGCTATTTTGGATTTGCGGAAAATCAGTGAATTCTTCACGTTCCCGTAAACTTCGCAGTCGCTCGCCAACTGGGAGTTGGTTACGTTGGAAGTTGCCCCGTAATAAGTAGGTGCGCCGTGACGCGTACGGGTTACGACCGGCTCATTACGGTAGAACAAGGAATTAAAGTTGTTTTCATCCAACATGTCCATGTTGGCTTCATAGTAAGTTTGGATGTCTTCAATAGATTTCATATAACCGGTGTACTCATAAGCTGAAATGAGGACATCTTGCTTCAATGCGTATGCAACGGCCGTTGCCGCACTGACTTCTTTCATGTTCTCATCGGCATAATCAAGATATTCCAAGAAAAATTCTGTATCCATCAGGACCATGTCCATCCCTGCCGCCACTTTGGGCGCGTCCATCGGTACTTCGTTCATAGATTCCACTTTGGTGACATTTTCTGCTTGGCCGCTGTTTACAACATATCGGAGAACATTCGTTTCTTCAGGAAGAGACGCACGCGTCACATTTTTGAACAAAGCCGTGATCGGATTCCCTTTTGTTTCATGGTATTGTATGACGGAATCCAGATTCACATTGCACAGAATGCCGCTTCCTGTGATCAACACGTGATCGGTATTGGCCCGTTCCACATATCCCCGGTGGTTGTCATAATAAGTGACGTCAATATTTTCTCTTTTTGCAATTTCCCATTTCCATTCGATATGAGAATGAGTGAAAACTCCGCCGCCGATTGGGGAATCCAATCCCCAAGTCGAACCGCTTCGGATGTGGTCGTAAAGGGAATGGCCACTTCCGGAAATAAACAAAGCTGCGGAAATGACTTCTGCGTTATACAAACTTGAAAATGGAAAGTCAATCAACCGGTACCGGCACCCGAAAGGCAATGAAGCAACAGGTCTCTGTTCTGTCAACGGTTGAAGTCTTTCTGCATCTTCCGTCAAATTTAATATAGCAGCCAATTTAGTCCTCATCTTTTCGTCCCCCAATCTCTTCTTCATACCCCAGTACAGCTATTTCATCTTCTTTTCCTATGATTTCCGCTCCATCGTAAATCTTGGCATCTTCTCCAATGATGGCGTGTTCCACTCGGACATTCGATCCAATAGTGACGTTCGGCATGATAAAGCTGTCTTTCACAACCGATCCTTTTCCAACTCGGACGTTGTAAGACAAAATGGAATGATCCACTTCTCCCGCCACGTAGCAGCCGTCCGTAATGGTCGAATTGACAACGTCCGCGTCTTTTGTCAAGAATTGCGGCGGAGTGTCCGGGTTGCGGGAATAAATCCGCCAATCGCGGTCCCGAATGTTCAACTCATGCGTTGGATCGATGAGTTCCATATTCGCGGTCCACAAACTTTCAAGAGTCCCCACGTCTTTCCAGTACCCTTCAAATGAGTAGGCAAACATTTTTTCACTGTTGCGGAGATACGCTGGAATCACGTCGTGACCAAAGTCCAGCATCGTCCGGTCTTTCGCTTGGTTGTCCACTAAGTACTGTCTCAAGCGTGCCCAGTTAAAGACATAAATTCCCATAGATGCCAAATTGCTTTTCGGTTCTTTGGGTTTTTCTTCAAATTCGATGATCCGATTGGTCAAATCTGTGTTCATGATCCCAAAGCGAGAAGCTTCGTCCCATGGAACCGGGATGACTCCGACTGTCAAAGAAGCAGCCGTTTCTTTATGGAAATCAATCATCTTAGAGTAGTCCATTTTGTAGATGTGGTCTCCAGACAATATAAGGACATAATCTGGGTTGTGACGGTCGATAAAGTCAATGTTTTGATAAATGGCATGAGCAGTTCCTTTGAACCATTTTTCTCCGTCCACACTGGCATACGGCTGCAGGATGGTTGCTCCACCTTTGTGTCGGTTTAACCCCCATGATTTTCCATCGCCCACATGGTCGTTCAATGCTTGCGGCTGGTATTGGGTCACAACCCCCACGTTCATGATGCCGGAGTTGGCGCAGTTACTTAGCGCAAAGTCGATGATGCGGTACTTGCCGCCAAACGGCACTGCGGGTTTTGCGATTTGCTTGGTTAATTTTCCTAATCTGGATCCCTGCCCTCCAGCGAGAACCATAGCTAACGTTTCTGTTTTCATATCATACTGGAAGAATACATTTATGTAGTTCTTCCCTTCCCTCCTTTTGTGGTGGTGACTGCGAGCGACACGGTTACTAGTTGACAGGCGGTTGAATGACCTTCCTATGTTAGTTTTTTGGAACGCCATATACGCGTTTCGGACGCAATACGACCACACTCATTGCCGGCAATATCAGTTCGAGTGAATACGGTTGTCCGTTGTGCGGCTCTTTCGTGGTTTTCAGCACCCCTTGGTCTTCTGTCCAGGTGCCGCCATATTGCGTGAGCTCCGTATTGAGCAGTTCTTCGTACTGACCCGAATATGGAACACCCACTTTATAGTTCTGCCGTTCGACCGGCACAAAGTTGCATAAAACAATGACAAAGTCCCGCGCTTTTTTTCCTTTGCGGATAAATGTCAAAATTGATTCTTCGGTGTTGTCCGCATCCAGGATTTGGATGCCTTCCGGACTGTGGTCCAATTCCCACAAGGCCCGTTCGTTTTTATAGACATCGTTCAGCTTCTTGATGAACTGTGAGTGGGCATGATTCATCGGATCGTTCAAGCTCTCCCATTCCAATCCGGAATGCACTCTCCATTCAAGAAACTGCCCAAACTCGGTGCCCATGAAGTGAAGTTTTTTACCGGGATGAACCATCCGGTACGCCTCAATCGTCCTCAAGCCTGCAAACTGGTTGTAACGATCGCCGGGCATTTTGTGCATCATCGATTTCTTCCCATGAACCACTTCGTCATGAGAAAACGGCAGAACAAAGTTTTCGTTGAACATATACAGAAATGAAAATGTGATCAAGTTGAAGTGATGTTTTCGGTAGAGCGGGTCCATTTCGAAAAAGCGGAGCGTATCGTTCATCCACCCCATGTTCCATTTGTAGTTGAAACCCAACCCGCCTTCATGGACCGGATGCGTCACTTTCGCCCAGGCGGTACTTTCTTCCGCCATCATCAGCACATCTTCGTGACGTTCAAAAACCTTTTTGTTCAATTTTTGAATAAACGCCACACCGTCTCGGTTATGGTTGCTTCCGTCTTCGTTGGGAATCCAGTCCCCTTCGTCATAATCGAGATACAACATGCTGCTGACGGCGTCCACCCGCAGGCCGTCCAAGTGAAATTGCTCGATCCAAAAGAGTGCGTTGGAAATGAGGAAACTTTGAACTTGCGGTTTGCCCAAGTCGAAATTCAACGTGCCCCAGCGGTTGTTGTTCGCCCGGTTGGGATCTGTGTATTCAAATTGCGGAGTGCCGTCAAAATAAGCCATGCCGTAATCATTCCGGTTGAAGTGACCGGGTACCCAATCGACAATCACTCCTATGTTCGCCAAGTGACAAGCTTCTACAAAGTCTTGAAATTCGTCCATGGTGCCGTATTTAGAGGAGAGTGCGAAATACCCTGTTGCCTGGTATCCCCATGAGGCATCAAGCGGATGTTCCATCAGAGGCAAAAACTCAATATGTGTGTACCCCATCTCTTTCACGTATGGAATCAGTTCTTCTTGAAGTTCAGGAATGGTGTACCATGAACCATCTTCGTGGTGCTTCCATGAGCTGAGATGAACTTCATAAATATTCAGAGGTCGTTCATAAATTTTGAATCGTTTTCGATTCGCCATCCATAATCCGTCCCGCCATTTCTTTTTGGGCAGAGCTTTTACCACCGATGCATCTTTAGGACGGACTTCGAATTCAAGTGCATATGGATCAATTTTCCATTTGACGGTTCCGTCTGCCTGTTCCACGCGGTATTTGTAATACTGCCCTTCTTTCGCTCCTGGGCAGAAAGTGGTCCAAACACCCGTTTCGTCTACTTTATTCATGGGCTTTCCTTCTTGCCAGTTGGTAAAGTCCCCCGCAACCGAAACGCTTTTGGCGTTCGGGGCCCACACCGTGAAACGGAAACCGGTTTCGCCATCCTGTTCTTCCGGCGTGCATCCCATGGTCAAGTAACTGTCGAAATATTCTCCGCGGTTAAACAAGTATAGATCTTCTTTTAACTTTTCAACAATTGCCTGCGAATGACCCTTTTCAAACATTCCCTTGCCTCCCTCTTATACAAAACACAACAGTAAGAATATGAAACAATGATTATTTTCACATATTATACAGTTTTCTCATTATTCTTTCATCTCTTTTTTAGATTTCTCCAAAAACTTTTCTCGTTTTACTATACCACTCCAACTGAAAACGCTTCAACTGAAATAACGATTTTTAATATATTCCTGTGCTTTTCTTTAGATGGCAACACCCTTCTATTTTTAACCTAATATGAGATATTTTTCCAATATTCTGTTTTTCGCGTCTGGTTTCTTGTATAATAAGGTTTAGGAAACCGTTTTTTTGTCTAACACTTGCTGACCAGTTATAGATAAAGGAGGTTCAAAAATGGAAGGTCTCATTCTCGGCGCTGGTTTTGTCGGATTGATTTTAGCGCTTTTAACTCCGCAATCAAAACTGGGGGCCACAGTGACACTTTTGAGTTTTGCGGGGTATTTCACCTTCGTGGGCTTAAATGAATGGTTCCCGATTCTCTTGTTTGTGTTAGGTTTGCTCTTAGTGGTGTTTGAAATCTTCATACCTGATTTCGGAATCCTCGGTATTTTAGGTTTCTTGCTTCTGATCGGTGGTCTTTATATGACCCTCGGCGACATCGGACAAGCCATTCGTGATTTGAGTTTGGCTGTATTGGTTGCGGCCGCCCTTGTGTTTTATTTATTCAAACGCGGGTACTCATTCCATAATTGGAACCGTCTGGTGTTGAACACCAACTTGGGACGGAAAGAGAACACAGCAACGAAAGTTACAAAATTGTCTCAGCCTGTATTCGAAGTTGGGATGGAAGGTGTAGCGGTCACCCCTCTTCGCCCTTCAGGAAAAGCAGTTTTTGGCAAAGAGGAAAAATACGAGTTGGATGTGCTCACTGTCGGCGGCCATGTCGAAAAAGGCACGCCCGTTGTCATTGAAAAAATACAAGGCACTAAAATTGTTGTGAGGAGAGTGGAATAGTTATGGAAGAAAATTTTGGTAGTTGGATTGGTATTTTTATTATTGCATTAATTGTCATCATTGTGTTGTCTATTTTCTTGCGCTTCGTCCCAGTAGGTTTGTGGATCACCGCGTACTTCTCAGGGGTACGGGTAAGCATCGGCACTTTGATTGGAATGCGTCTGCGCCGGGTGGCTCCGCATGACATCATCCGTCCTTTGATCAAAGCGACCAAAGCTGGATTGGAGTTAAAAATTGATGAATTGGAAGCCCACTATTTGGCGGGCGGAAATATCAACACGGTCATCGATGCTTTGATTGCCGCTCAGCGTGCAAATATCGACTTGGAATTCACACAAGCGGCTGCCATTGATTTGGCGGGCCGGAATGTTTTTGAAGCTGTGCAGGTGAGTGTAAACCCTAAAGTCATCGAAACACCAAACATTTCTGCGGTGGCACAAGACGGAATTGAAATCATTGCGAAAGCAAAAGTCACCGTACGTGCCAACATCGAACGACTTGTCGGTGGTGCCGGTGAAGACACCATCATCGCACGTGTAGGCGAAGGGATTGTCACCACCGTGGGTAGCGCTGGCAATCATAAAGCTGTATTGGAGAACCCGGACCTCATTTCACGAACCGTATTGGATAAAGGATTGGATTCAGGAACAGCATTTGAAATTCTTTCCATCGATATTGCGGATGTCGATGTCGGCCGGAACATCGGTGCCAAACTTCAAACCGAACAAGCGGAAGCAGACAAAAACATTGCACAGGCAAAAGCGGAAGAACGCCGCTCCATGGCCATTGCAGAAGAACAAGAAATGCACGCCGAAACTCAACGGATGCGTGCCCGCGTAGTGGAAGCCGAAGCCGATGTGCCTTTGGCTATGGCTGAAGCCTTGCGTGCCGGAAACTTAGGGGTCATGGATTACTACAAAATGCAAAATGTCCATGCAGATACAGACATGAGAAAATCCATTTCCGATCAGGCTGATAACGAAAGCGATGCGTGATCATCATGTTTGAAATCTTTCTCATCCTTATCTTTCTTTCATTGGTTTTTTCCGTGGTAAACACTTTTACAGAAATCAAAGCATCCAGCCAACGGAAAAGAAGACGAAGACAAGGTGCACCGAATCAGCCGCTTGGTCGTATGGATTCGCAGGCAAAACCGCGTTCTCGTGCAGCACGTAACGCTGGAACTGGTCAATACAATGATCCAGTATTCAATTCACGGCGTCCACGAAAAGCTGCTGAAGCGGGACAACAACGCAATCAAGAGGCGCGTCCGATGGTCTCTACACGGGAGGTTGCCGCTGAAAAGAGAAGAGAATTTTTCAACAAAGAATTCCTTGATGAATCATCCAAACGCTCAATTTCTCCGCCAACGACAATGGCGAAGAAGAAGCCTAGAAAAACCTATTCTTCCTCTTCTCCAACACGTCTAAAAGGAAAACAATTGCGGCAAGCGATGATTTACAAAGAAATATTGGACAAACCCGTCAGTATGCGGGAACAGTAAATAAGCCGGTCTGCATATCGCAGACCGGCTTATTTTATACTCGGTTCACTTATTCATGAATTTCCGGATGATAGGCGGCAGTATAGGCCATAGGATGGCATAAAACCCCGCATTTCCAAGAGCGTGCATCGTATCAAACGGCAGTCCGGATAGATAGTACACCCAAAAGTTTTGGATTCCGAAAAACGGCGCTTGAACCAATGAGATGATAAATCCATACAAATACCCCATCGCTCCTGCAAATACAATGTGCACCATAAGGGGCAGCTTATGCTGCACCGGCTTCAATGCGGCAGCACACATCACCACTACGGCAAATGATAGGATTTGAGCCAGGGTCCATACACCCATTCCCAGCGTGATGTTGGACAACACAATTGACAAAACAGCCACAATCAGTGCGTCCTTTGTGCTCATGGTGAAGGTAAGAATGAGTAAAATTGCGGTGACTGGTTGAACATTCGGCAAAAATTGGAAGGCGAGTCGGCTCACATGTGTCACTGCCGTCAACATCGCCAATAATGCGATACATTTGACACTCGTTTTTTCCGACACGCGCTCCCTCTCCTTACTGTAATTCGTTCAGCATCCACTTAATGTCATCCCCGTCTTCCACTTCGTAATCACTGGCGCCGACAGTCGGCTGTTCCCCATTGATTTCATACAACCACCAACGGTTGTCGTCCGGATCTTGTTCGTACCCTTCGATGGAACTGATGAATCCACCTTCGTCTTCAATCTCGTATTCTTGGACCATGATCTCCATCAATGTCTGACCGGATTCGGCTTCAATCTCTTTCGTCAATTCGCTGACTTCCTCTTCGTCCACCTCAATCGTGACAGAAAGTTGGACGGTTTCTTCCGCTGCTTGTTCCGTCGTATCCACCGTGCTGTTTTCCACTGCCGGTTCTTCCACCGCAGCATTTCCGCATGCACCTAATAAAATAGAAATCGACAACAGCCAAACACTTTTTTTCAACATTTGTATATCCTCCTGAAAGTAAAAAGTAAATTGTATGAATGGAGGCGTATAAGAAAAACGTAAAAGTTGTTCTTATCCAATGAGACTGCACTCTGCCGGGAAACACGTCTTTGTCCCGAAAATAAAAAAAGCCAATGAGGCAGTCTCATTGGTGTGCTCTGCGTCCAACTGCTTTGCCTCGAAGCAGCGGACGGATAAAACGAGTGAGGGAAAGACCTGACTTAAAGCTCGCGCTTATCACAGTGGCGGGACCGTTCCGGACTTTCACCGGATTCCATCTCTCAATCGTTTTATGTAGTTGTTATTCTGCGGATTTTCTCTGCTTTTCTTCGTTATGAAAAACTTTTCCGCCTCGTTCGTAAATCGGTTCAGTGACACCTTTGCGGTGATTGATCACACGAGCCAGCGCAAAGAAATAATCAGACAACCGGTTGATGAAGACAAAAACCGCTGTATTGATTTCCTGTTCGTTTTGCAAACTGACGATTTCACGTTCCGCGCGGCGGGTAACGGTACGTGCCATTTGTATCAATGCAGCTACCGGGTCTCCTCCGGGCAGTATAAACGATTCGATTGTCGGCGCTTCTTCCGCGTATCCATCAATTCGTTTTTCCAACCAGCTGATTTGTTCATCAGTGATTTTTCGCGGCAATTTCCCTTTGATATCCGCCAAATCTGTCCCGCAATCAAACAAATAATGCTGCAGCTCCACCAGCTCGTCCACAATTTCTTTCTCTTCCTCTGAACATTGACTGATGATGTATCCTACTAAGGAATTCAACTCATCCAACGTACCATACGCGGCCACACGTTTGTCGTCTTTCCGGACGGTGCGCCCTCCAATCAAGTTGGTATTTCCTTGATCGCCTCGCTTGGTATACAATTTCAACTCTTCTCACCTCTCTTCTTCTCTAAGAACAAGACCAGTATATAGTGTTTCCCACTTCTTTTCAATCACCATATATTGTGATAGTTGTTCCAGAGAGTTTGTAAATAAATTCTTTGAACGACAGAAAACGTTTTTTTTATAATGACGATAAGACAATCACTCAAAGGAGGAAGTTTCATGGCCCGTTTCGTTCAAACAACCGCAGAAAATGTCGAAGCCGCCCTTCAGCTTGCAGAAGAATTGGTGCGCCAAGGGTATCAAGAATCAGAAATCCAGTTGATCGTTGACTCCGAAGCCCCTGAAGATGAGACCAGCTTGAAGTACGAAGGGTTCAATGTCCGTTTTGTAGAAACCAGGAGCAACTCTGCTTGGGCGGAAGTGAAAGAAAAGCTTGATTTGACCGCCCCCTCCTATACGGCTGACGACGCCACGTTGGATGCTTATAGAGAAGACTTGCAAAAAGACCGCATTTTAATTGTTGTCGACAGTCAACGCGCGTTATAAGCACACAAAACGGCCGGAAAACCGGCCTTTTTATTTGCTCTGCCATTTCAACGCCAATGAAGGAGTGGTTTGCACTTCCAGCGAGAATTTCCTTTTGATCATCAAAAACTGTTTGAAATCCAGCATCAACTGAAACAAGATGGCACGGCTCTCGAATTCTTCCCGGGACTGTGGCAAAGAAGATTCCCGAAAGTGATCGTGCAACAATTCCACGTCCCTCAACAAATATTCCCCCGTATTCAGTTCATGAAGCTGCTCAGCCGTCAAATAAAATAGACCGCCAAGTATTTTGCTTTCACGAGTAGTGAGTTGAATATGGGTCAAGTTTTGGCTCATCTGTCGCAGAAGCGTGTTTTGTTCCTGTCTCATCAAGAAATAGCGAACGTAATAATCCGATTTTTGAAACAACTGATTGTCGTATTCTTGCAAGGCCAACCGTTGGGCCTGGTTCAATTTCGTTTCCAGCCGGTTGAACGTTTCCGTCATTTCTGCCGGACGTTCTCCTTCTGTCAGAGATTCGTCAAAACTTTTCAAGACATTTTTCATCTCATCTTCGATATTCTCCAGCCTTTGTTCCAGCTCTTCTTCTTGGTTCGGCATATACAGATTAAACAGAATGGCCACTCCTGCACCGATAGCCATCAACAGTACCTCATTCAGCAGCAGGGACGCGGCCACGCTCTCTGCCAATATCAAATGGGTCACCAAAACAGAACACGGAGCGATTCCCGACTGCAACTCGAATCGGTACGCCAATGGAACATACAACAAAAGATACACTCCGAATATCGCCACGCCGTACCCAAAGAAGAAAAACAAAACTGTGGCAATCGAAAGCGCCAATAGTGTGGATAAAAAACGTTCTACAGCGGTTCCCACTGAAGCTTTTTTTGTATCCAGCACACTTAAAATGGCAATGATTCCCGCTGACAGGCTGCTTTCCAATTGAAATAAATCCGCCAGCCAAATGGATAAAACCGTGGCCAAAGCTATTTTGATTGTCCGCATCGTTAAAGTCATCTTCGGCCCTCCTCTTCTTTTATCATTTTAACACGGTTTGAAGAAGAGGCCTATGGTTGCGTTGAATTTCTTTATCGGCAGTTCCTAGACCAACAACAATCCGTCTAAATCCACTATCTCGATTCTGCGGCCGCTTTTTTGCCGGATGTACCCTTCGTCTTCAAACTGACCCAATTTGCGGCTGATGGTTTCCGGAGTGGTACCCAAATAAGAAGCCAAGTCTTTTTTGCTCATCGGCAATTTGAATTCTATCGGTTCTTCCGCATCTTCAGCAACTTCCGTCAAAAACATCGCCAACCGTGTTTCCACTTTTTCTGTGGCAAAGCGGGCTGTCTGCCGTTCGGTTTCATCCAATCGCTTGGAAAACTCCTGCAGTACTTTAATGGAAATGGACGGATATTTTTGCAGCAGTGTGCGGAGTTCGTCCCGTCGGATCAAGCAGACAGACGTGTCGACCATGGCCTCAGCGTATGATTCATGCGTCGTGGAACGGAACAACGCCAATTCCCCGGTAAAGTCTCCGGGGTTCAAAATCCGCAGCAGCTGTTCCCGCCCATTTTCTGACAAGCGGTAAATACGGATTCTTCCGCGGTTCACAATGAAAAGAGACGTCGATTCTTCCCCTGCCTGATAAATAGTTTCTCCTTTTTTAAACGACGCAGAACGTGCAACGGACATGATTTCATCCATTTGCTGTTCTTCTAAATGATTGAAAATGGGAACCAATCTCACACAAGCCCGGTGCGATCCAATCGAACCATCACCGGAACTGTGCGAATGAACGTGTGTATGCTTTGTCATATAAACCGCTCCTTTTCGTTGTCTGTTGTCTTCTTTGTTTTCCATTATACCTTACACCAGCATGCAAGAACCACGGAAAAAACGCCTTTCCAAGAGGAGAGGCGTTTCAAACTCTATTGGCATGTCTAGAGGGTGCCTGAGCGGATAATGGAAATCAACAACCACAGACCCATGAATCCCGCCCCCAAGAAGATAATGATGGCGATAATGGAAAAACCCGTTCCTTCTGCCAAGGCGACGATAATGGCGGACGCCAAGATCAATGCCGCAATGATGACCGCAAATACAATACGGTTGACCATTTTGTTTAAGCCGGTCCATTTGTTGTCGATGTCCACCAAGTCGATGTGAACCTTGGTGCGTCCGTTGTTCAAATTGTCCAGCATTCTTCTGAGGGAAGTGGGCAGACGGTAAGTGTCTTTAGCCAGCTGATATGTCTCCACTGCCAGCCGCTCTTTGGAAAGCGGCTCAAACAGTTGGACGTGGTCGCTGGACCGGATATAGTCTTTGGCAATTTCCATCACGTTCAACTCCGGGGCCAACTCCATGACGACCCCTTCCATGACGGTCAATGATTTGACCAACATGATGAAATCGTTTGGCATGGTGAGCTTGTGTTTGCGCGTGACTTGGAGAATATCCGCAAACAACACACTCATGTCAATTTGACTGAAACTCCGCGACAAATACGTGTCGAACAAATACGACAAATCTTCATACAAATCCAAACGATTGACCCGTTCTCTCGCAATCGCCATCTGTAAAAGGAGATTCATGATGGCTTCTACATCCTGGTAAACGAGCGACCGCAACAGTTTCACCAAATTTTCCTGGTTCGACCGAGACAACCGGCCGGTGATTCCAAAATCAATCAGGTAAATTTGTTTATCTTTGACGATGATGTTTCCTGGGTGAGGATCCCCGTGGAAAAAACCATCCCGGAACACCTGCGACAAGAAGCCCAGCACCAGTTTTTCCGCCACATCCGACGGAACATACCCCGCCTGTTGCAACTCCAGCGCATTCAATCCTTTGAACCCATCGACATATTCTTCCACCAAAATCCGTTTGGAGGTATACATCATGTTGGGCCGGGGAGCGTTTATCGCCGCAATGTCTTTGTTCAGCTGTTTGAACTGAACGAGGGCATGGGCTTCGTTGCGAAAATCCAATTCCAAGCGGGTACTCAACTCGATTTCATTGAATGCTTCTTCCGGATCCACTAATATTTCTTTGACTGTTCCCGGAGCCATTGAAACAATGCGTGAGAAAAGGTTGATGTCCCGGATCAAATTTTCTTCAATATCCGGACGCTGGACTTTGACGACCACTTCTTCACCGTTTTTCAAACGGGCTCTATGCACTTGAGCGACCGAAGCACTGGCAATCGGAGTTTCGTCTATTTCTTCAAAGACATCCTCCAGCGGCCGGCGAAAATCTTCCTCGAAAATACTCTTTACCTGTGCAAATGGAAACACCGGTGCATCGTCTTGTAGTTTTTGGAGCTCTTTGATGTAATCGGGCGGAAGCAAGTCTCGTCGAGTAGAGATGATTTGGCCAATCTTGATGAAGCTGGGACCGAGTTCCTCAAAAGCCCGGCGAAAGTTGGCAGCATCTTGGTCTACTTTATTGGGACGGATTCGGGTTCGATAAATGTGTCCGAATCCATAAGAAGCCAATACTGTCGCTATCTCCCGCAATCGCTCGGCATTTGATTTGGCCATCCTCACTCCTCCCTTCTGCATCCATCACCACTTATTTATTCGATAATTCGGCCACACGGGCAATCAATTCATCCACTTTTCTTTCCAAATCTTCGATGTCTTTTCGCTGCGCTACGTTCATTTCAATCAACAATGTCTGCAATTCTTCACGGCTCAATGGATCTTCTTCCATCTCTCCTGTTTTTGTGCGTTGAATTAATTCTTCACTCAATTTCTTTCCTTCATCTACGGTCAGTTTTCCTCGAGCGACCAGTCGATCGATCATATCCTGCGTTTTGTCCACCGTCATTGCCGCTCCACCGATTCCGGCTAACATCAACTTTCTGATTTCTTCCAACATGATTGTTTCTCCTTTCTGTCCTTAGAAAATAAGTAATTGACTGCTTGTACAGTTCTTATTATAACATGAATTTTTTCTGCGTATATCCAAACGCACGTGAAGGGGGAGCCAAGAGCTGTTCATGGGGATTTTCTATATTTTTTGATATACTTAGACAAAAGAGAGAAGGTGAAAATGATGGAAGAGGTATCCTACTATATCGATCGGAAGTATCTCGTTTTTCGCTTGACCGCCTCGTTGTTTCTTATTGCCTGTTGTTTTGTCGTCTTGACTATCAGCTTAGCCGGTACACCTTCTTTGTTCGTTTCCAGTCTCTTAACAAACGTTCTCGATCCCTTCCTTTCCGTCATTTCATTGTTAGGGATTTTTTTCTTTAGCTTCGGCGTATTCCATCCTTTAAAAATCATGCTTTACCGGCTCCCGGCCTTGACCATACAGGATGCCGGAATTGTCGCTAACAGCTCGGCTTTCGATGCCGGTTTCGTCCCGTTCGATGCCATCAGCAATGTCTATACGAAACAGTTTTTGACCGACACATACATTTGCATTCAGCTGCACGATGAAAAAGCGTTTTTGAAAAATACATTCTTTTTGAAGAAATGGATCATGCTTGTCAATAAAAAGTTGGGGTTTGAGTGTATCCTGCTTCAATTGTTCCCCGGCTTAAGCAATTCAGAAATTGAGGAAGTGGCGGAGTCCATCCGTGACCGCAAAAATTTTTACAAACAGAAACGCAAAATTTTACTGAAAGAAGATTGAATGATTGAGGTGAGTAGGAGTGGCCAAAACGAAAAACAAACGATCCCTCTCTGCATTGATTGCTGCCAGCACGTTGGTGGTCGCAGCGGGCAAATTTTTCTTTTCTGTTGTTTTATCTGAAAAAGCAGTGAAAAAGAATGAAGAAAAGAAAAAAGACAAATAATTGGGTCCGGGCTGTCTTCCAACGAGACAGCCTATTTCTTTCAATGAACAATATGCGGTATGATAAAAGAGCAAGTCATTATACGAACAGATAAGGAGCATCACTTGATGGGTACTGTATTCACCAGAGCACTGAGCTTTATGCTGGTCATTCTTGCCGGCTACGTATTCAAGAAACTCCGTCTTTTGAAGTCAGAAGATGGCAAAGCACTCTCAAAAATCATTTTGAATGTGACTCTTCCCGCCACCATCATTATAGGATTCAATGGAGTCACGGTAGATGCCACCTTGTTCACCATGGTGGGATTGGGTTTGTTGACCAACACCATTCTTATCATCATTGGCGGACTGATTTGGCGCAAAAAAGATCCGGCAAACCAAGCGTTGATGATGTTCAGCCATGCCGGATACAATATCGGCAACTTCACCATTCCTTTTGTACAAGGTTTTTTTCCACAAGCAATTCCTTACATAGGCAGTTTTGATATGGGAAATGCATTGATGCTGTTTGGATTCACGCCTATTCTTGTCGATCAAATGACCGGACAGAACCGGGAATCCGTCAGTTTCGGGAGGCTTCTCCAACGTTTGTTCCGTTCGCCTTCTTTCACCACTTACATTGTGATGTTCGTGCTGGCTTCCTTGAATATTCAACTTCCCGCACCCGCTTTGTCCATTGTGGAATTGTTTGCCAGCGGAAATGCTTTTTTGTCGATGTTTATGATTGGATTGTTCTTGGAGATTCGTATTCCGCGTGAAGAAGTGTCGAAAGTAGTGCAGTTGTTGTCTGCACGCTATGCGTTGGCCATTCCTCTGGCAGCAGCCTTTTATCTTTTCCTGCCGTTTACAGAGATTGTCCGTCTTTCCTTGGTCTTGTTGGCGCTGGCACCGATTGGAACCGTTGCGACCATCAATATGGTGGTGTATGGAAGCAAATCTTCTCTTGCAGGCTTCGTTTCTTCCATCAGCATCATTTTGTCATTGATACTGATGACCTTGTCGTTGTTGATCATTGTGTGACCTCCCCCTTATCCTTCTGAAGGAGCCTTTTGTTCTTCTCTTCAGATTGATAAAGGCCTTTTATCGATTTGTAGCGGTCTTTTTTAAGTACGAACAATCGATAAACCTGCTTGATCGAGGCAAAAAACAATTGTCGCCTTTTTTTATATTGATAAACCCCTTTATATCGCAAAAAAGCTGCCCATTCGTGTGAATGGACAGCTTTTTTACTGTTTGCATTAGTGAGTGGCTCCGCCGACGGCTTTGATGTCGCCTTTTCCGGCTTGTTCCACAATAGCTTTGATTCCGGCTTCCAATGCTTTGGTGATGTCGGTCAAACTCATGGAAGGTTTTCCAGGTTTGTCTGTGACTTGCTCTGGAATAAACGGTACGTGTACGAATCCGCCTGTCATTTCAGGAAATTCTTTGTCAATCATGTACAACACTTGGTACATGATGTGGTTGCAGACAAACGTACCGGCAGTATTGGAAACAGCGGCTGGAATGCCTGCTTCTCTCATCGCTGCCACCATGGCTTTAACCGGCAGCTTCGTGAAGTAAGCGGACTCTCCGTCTTCTTGAATCGCCACATCGATCGGCTGGTTGCCTTCGTTATCCGGAATACGGGCGTCGTCCACATTGATGGCAACCCGTTCGGGAGTCACTTCATAGCGGCCGCCTGCCTGTCCAACTGCCAAGACGACATCCGGTTGAATGTCTTTGACTGCTTGTCGGATGGTTTCTGCCGATTTGTGAAAGACAGTAGGAATTTCCAACTTGTGAATTTCTGCGCCGTTGATTTCATTCGGCAGTCCTTTGACTGCTTCTCCGGCCGGGTTGATGGCTTCTCCGCCAAATGGATCGAATCCTGTAACTAAAATTTTCATGTGTGGTTCTCCTTTCAAGATACGCTTTCAAGAGACAGTATGCAGTTGTCGTGCGAATGATTAGAATGCCCAGAAGTACATCAATGCCACATGAACCGCAAGCATAATCAAAGCATATGGCAGCTGTTCCCGGATGACGCCGTTTGGATTTTTCATCTCCAGCAACGCAACCGGCAGCGCATTGAAGTTGGCAGCCATCGGGGTCATCAGTGTCCCGCAGTAACCGGCAGTCATCGCCAAGGCACCGGCAATGACCGGATCTGCTCCTTGCGCGATAACGAATGGAATTCCGATCCCTGCAGTGATGACAGTGAATGCGGCAAATGCGTTCCCCATAATCATCGTGAAAATGACCATTCCCAGTACATACGCCAGGACGCCGGCCAGACGGTTGCCTTCCGGTACAACGTTGGAGATGATGCCAGCGATGACATCACCGACTCCAGCTGTTGTAAAAATGACACCTAAAGCAGCCAAAAGCTGAGGCAAAATTCCTACGGTACCAACTTGGCGGTTCATGCGGTCCCCTTCGTCCAATGCCATTTTTGGCCCGGCTTTTGTGAGAGCCATGGCAATCGCTAAAGAAGCGACTGCTGCAACCCCGATTCCGACCTGCCCGCCGAGCGGAGTGAATTGTGCAATCAAGATGGCGATAAGCGCAAGCGATACAACCGGAATGAAGATTTTTCCTCCGATTCGTCTGCTGTGGGCTTCAGACTCTTCTTCCGAAGCAGGTTTGATGTTTCCGATTTTCACCTGGTTGAACAAGGTCAAGACACCCATCAACATCACCAATATCCCTGTGACAGCAGTTGGAATGAGTCTTCCAAGGGCGAAAGTCACAGCCAGCAACACCCAAAACAAACTCGTTCCCAACCGTGCCGGATGATCTTTTTCAAAGAAGACCCGCACGCCGGTATACGCCATTGAGAGTCCGGTCAAGACGAAAAAGAACTCTAAAATGTTTTCAGACCATGCTTCCATCACTGTTTTCCTCCTTTGTCTTTGTCAGACAATTCTACTTTGCGTCCATATTTACGCTCCATTTTCTTGTCCAACAATTGGTTGGTTATGAGCACCAAAAGCAAAGCAATAAGGGCAACAGGCAGAGAAGCTTGTGCAACGGCAACCGCTGAAATCTCATATCCCAACGATTCCATCGTTCCGGTAATCAACAACACACCAGCAGCCGCAACAAAGGTATTTTGGGCGTAAAAGTTCCCGAGGTTTTCCATTGCCGCTGAGCGGGCTTTGATTTTTTCAGCATCTTCTTCTGACGGTTCCTCGTACTTGGCCGTTGCGGAAGCTTGTGCCATCGGATCAACCAACGGGCGCACAAACTGAGTGTGTCCTTGGATGCGCACGGAAAAGAATCCGGCCAATTCACGGATGAACATGTACAATGACATAAAGCGTCCCGGTGTAAGTCCCTTCATTCCTTCAATCAAATATGTAGCCTGCTGGCGCAAACCAAATCGTTCTGTCAGCCCAATCATTGGCAGTGTCAAGAAGAACAAGGTAACCAACCGGTTGGCTACAAAAGCTTCTCCCAATATACTCAAAAACTCACCGAATGAAATGCCGGACACTAGAGCTGTGACCAATCCTGCAACCAATACCACCGCGATGGTATCCAATTTGAGGATGAACCCAACTAAAATGATCAGGATTCCGATCAGTTTAATCCATTCCATCTTCTTTCCTCCTAAAAAACAACTTTGTCTATTTTAATTCATGTTTTCGATTATACGACTAACCGAACATGAGCACAAGAGAAATTGAAAAGAAAATGCCACTTTTTTCTCACTCCATTCTCATGGAAGCGTCTCACGATATAAGAACACGCAATCGAGTAGGAGATAAATGATTAATTCATTTATCGTCCTCTCACACCACCGTACGTACGGTTCCGTATACGGCGGTTCAATATCTTAAGTAAGCAGACTCTGCCAGGTCTCGTAGTGAAACTACGTTCCACCGGTAGAGTCTTTTCGTTGTAAGCACCCAATGAACTTCAGGTGTTTTTGACAGTCTCCAGTATTTCTTTCTAGAGTAACCAATGCGTTTAGCACTGTCCATATCTAGACCTAAACGCATTAATCTGCTAATCTTAGTACGTGGGTTTTTCCATCTTTTTAAAATGAGTTGCCTGATACGG
>NZ_AUCD01000024.1 GCF_000429585.1 Atopococcus tabaci DSM 17538 | reverse complement strand
TCCCCGGGTAAGAACGACAACCTTCTGCTCATGTCACTGCTCCATTTACTGTACAGGATTCGGGCAGTATCGGACTTCACTTTGTTTAGCAAGCTCATCCGTCCTGATTCAGCCTTTGTATGAAGTTTCTGTTCGTCAGTGCAAGCATTTGCGTCCGTCTTCCTTCAGATTCCGCCTCACGGCGGACACCCTTGACTTTCGCTAACAGTTCCTACTGCCAAGTCTGTAGTGGACTTTCACCACCAAGTTGTCGCCCATGCCGGGCGCACTAAAAAAAACGCTGCGGCTTTCCGCAGCGTTTCCGTTTAATGGATTTGGTCTTTCAGCCATTCCGCCAGCATCCGTTCCATGTCGGCTTCTCCTTGAAGCGGGTACCGTTCGGCCATGTCCACTAGTTCGCGGTAAGACTCCATCGCTTTGTCGGCGTCGCGGCGTTGGAACCATTCGTAGGCCATCGCCAATCGTTTTTTGTTCATCCAGTTATGGGTCGCTTGAACGTGTTGGATCAGCTCTTCGTTATATAACTCTTGAATCACCGCCGGGTCGTTATCGCCGATCAATTCAAGAAACACTTTTTCCACATTGATTTCATTCCGGTGCAGCGGCATCATCTTATCCATGAACGGCGTCACTTCCGTCAGCACCTGTGCGGCTTTGTCGAACTCTTTTTGGTCCAAATAATGGTTGTACCGCAGCATATACGCAGACGTATTCATCGGGTTTGCCAAGTCGTCTTGTGCGTCCAGAAGAAACGGCTCAACCGGCAAATCTTTTGGGCGCTCGCCCTGTGTCAACAATGCGTTGGCGCGGAGTTGAATCCAAAAGGCCCAATTCGCGACTTCGTCTTTGCGCATCGTGACAATGTTGTAGCCGTCGGTTGGGAAACCGTTGATTTTTCGCGGCATCCCGTTCACCACAGCCGTAAACAGTCCGGCCAGGGCGAAGCCGACCAGAAACAGGTTTCCCCACATCGATACCGTTTCGCTGATGGCCAGCAGTGCCAGTGCGGAAACTGCCAGGTTCATGGCCACACCGCCGATGTTATACAAGAAGGACGGGAATTTCCCATCGTTGTATTCCGGTGGATTCATCAGGCATTGTCCGCCTGTTCCGGGAAAGGTAAAATTGGCTTTTTTGTATCGGCCGTCTTTTTTATAAATCGTGAGCGATCCCACACGGAACGACACGAATTCGTACCCCGTCAGCAGCCCAAACACCAAGTGTCCCGCTTCGTGAATTGGGACGTGCAACAGATATCCGATAAAAAAACAAAAGACGGTGATGGCGATGGCATAAAAGCCGACATCCGCCGGCATATTCGGGACCAACGTCGCCGACACGATTCCAAGAGTCATCCCGATAACCGCACAGATCAAGAAAAATCCTACATTTTTCAATCCACTTTTTTTCGCTTTCTTTTTGTTCTCCTCCAATATTGCTCCCTCACTTTCTTCCTTCATTATGACGGGACGGTTCCTCTCCGTCAAACAACCTTTGCAGAAAAAATGAGGGAACCGTTTCATTCATGAAAGGGAGAACTGGGTTTCAACTTCTTCCAGCATGTCATAAGCACCCTCGGATACATTGGAGCAAACCGTCACCATCGCAGAAGTTCCCGGGTAATACGCCGAATGGAAATTGACACCCGGGTCATACCCCATTACATGATATTTTTGGATGCCGTGTTTGTCTTGGTCGATCCACACGCCGTACCCGTAAAAGTTGTCTTCTTCTGCTTCAGTGTGCGGCTGCAGCAGAGAATGTGTCGTGGTTTCTTTCAACAGTTGATGAGACAGTAAGGCGTGCCAAAACCGTTCCATGTCTTCCGCGGTGACAAAGGCCCCGCCGTCTGCACCGCCTTTTACCGGAAGCGCATAGGCATTGGTTTTCCATGTGCCGTCTTCCAACTCGATATACCCCTGAGCTGTTTCGGACGGCAGACGGTCCAGTTCAAAGTAACCCGAGCGCGTCATCCCTGCCCGTTGAAAGATGTGTTCTTCGATATAGTCTGTGAGCAGCTGCCCGCTTACTTCTTCCACCACCAGCCCCAGCAAAATGTAGCCGGCATTGTTGTACGCAAACCGTTCACCGGGTTGATTTTTCATCGGTTCGTTTTGGAAAAATGGCAGAAAGTCCCGCCCGTTCCGCATCGTGTACATCGGCTTTTCCACCCACAATTCTTCAAAATCTTCCATCACTTCTTCATCAAAATAGTCCGGCACACCTGATGTGTGGGTCAACAGATGATGAAGGGTCACTTCTTTATCAAAGTGGGGAAAGTCCAGGTCCAAGCAATCAGTTAATCGGGTGTCAAACGCCAATTTCCCCTGCTCCACCAGCTGGCAGACCGCAACGGCAGTGAAGATTTTGCAGCCGGACGCGATGCCAAAACGGGTGGTACGGGTGTTTTCCAGTTTCTCCGGACGATTGCGGAAACCAAAACTTGCTTCCAGTGTTTCGCCTTGATATGCGGCGCGCACGCTTCCTGAAAAATCGATGCGGTGGGCCAATTCGTTTAATGTCTCCATGGTTTCTCCCCCATATTCTTGTTATCTCCACTGTACCATGCGGCAGCACCAAAAAAGGCTCAACTTTGAGTGACAATCAAAGTTGAGCCTCGCTTCAATTTCTTTTTTCTTCCCTCAAGATACGGCGGATGCTTTTTTCCGACAAGTAATGACGAGCTGCCAAATCTGCCACTGTTTCTCCTTCAAGAAACCGCTGGTAGATGGCTTGGTTCCGTTGTCTCAAACGACTGCGGGTTCCGTTTTGTTCGCCCCATCTTTTTAGGTTGGTTTCGTTGCGCGGAATGTAGACCACTGCACCGTCCACATACCGCTGAATTTGTTTGATCAGTTCTGCGGGCAGGACGCCCTCGGCACTTTTGTACTCCATCTTGCTCCCTCCAAAATTCTTTATGATTTTTTTGAAAGCAGGATGGGATTACTGTTGTCTCGTGCCGTGTGTGATTTACATCATATACACCTTCATTGCTGCACCCCCTAGTGCTGCGTTGCTGGTCTATTCGCCTTCAATCGCGTCAAAGGCTTCGATGACCGCTCCGCGGAAGCCGTGTTTCTCCAAAGCAGTGACCCCTTTGATGGTGGTTCCGCCCGGAGAGGTGACCGCGTCTTTCATCGCGCCCGGATGCGCACCGGTTTCCCGTTGCAGTTTGCCGGTTCCGGCGATCATCTGGCTGGCCAATTGGTACGCTGCATCGCGCGGCAAGCCGTGTTTGACGGCGCCATCCGCCAAGGCTTCGATGAACATGCTCGCAAATGCCGGGCCGCATCCAGACAATGTTCCAGCGGTACTCATTTGAGCCGTTTCAACCGGTTGGACAAGCCCCAAAGCAGACAACAAGGTTTCGACCAACGCGTACTGGTCTGCATCCAATGAGTGCGTCTGCTCGACGATCGTGATGCCTTCCCCGATGGAAACCGGCGTGTTCGGCAGTGTGCTCAAGTGAGCCGTTCCTGGAAGCAAGTCGTGTTTCAAACTCTCAAACGGGTAATTCACCGCTACGGAGACCACGATTTTGTTTTGCAGGGTCTCTTTCAATGGCGCCAGCACCTCGCTGATTTGGTACGGCTTCACCGCCACGACGAGGACGTCTGCCTGTTCGGCCGCTTCCGCTGTGGATGCACACGCGTGAATCCCGAGCGGTTCGGTGTTTCGCTTCAATTTCTCCACGTTCCGTGCGCTGGCGTAAACTTGCCCGGGTTTCAATGCACCGGTTTTGACCCATCCCTGCGCCATTGCCTGCGCCATGTTGCCGAATCCGATGAATCCGACTTTTGCATTTTGTAATTCCATCTGTGACTGCTCCTCTGTGTGTCAAATTCTTTCCATGCATGTATTATACACGACTCGGAGCCTAGATGAAAAATCAATCGTTGGACAAGTCTTCGCCGTTGGTTTCAATGACTTTTTTATACCAGTAAAACGATTTTTTCTTCGATCGGTTCAAGGTGCCATTGCCGTAGTTGTCACGGTCGACATAGATGAAGCCGTACCGTTTTTTCATCTCTCCGGTGCTGGCGGACACAAGGTCGATGCAGCCCCAGGTTGTGTACCCCATCAAGTCCACGCCGTCCAGTTCCACGGCGTCTTTCATCGCTTGGATGTGTTTGGCTAAGTACTCGATGCGGTAATCATCCTCCACATACCCATTCTCGTCCGGCGTGTCGACGGTGCCGAGTCCGTTTTCCACGATGAAGAGCGGTTTTTGGTAGCGGTCGTACAAGTCGTTCATCGTCGTGCGCAAACCGAGTGGGTCGATCTGCCATCCCCATTCGCTTTCTTCCAAATACGGGTTTTTGATGGCCGAGAAGAGGTTGCCGGCCGATTCGTCGGCGTCTTCCGGCTCGGCGGCGGCCACGCGGGAAGAATAATAGGAAAAGGAAATAAAATCAACTGTGTGTTCTTTCAACAAGTCCAAGTCCCCGTCTTCCATCTGGATGGCGATGCCTTTCCGTTCCAGTTCTTTGAGTTTGTATGCCGGGTATTCTCCGCGCGACTGGACGTCGATGAAGAAATAGTTGTCGTGGTCCGCTTTTTGGGCCGCCAACACGTCTTCCGGTTTCGGGGAATGCGGGTAGTTTTTCCCGGCAGCGAGCATGCAGCCCACTTGGTTTTCTGGATCGACTTCATGGGCGATTTTCGTCGCCAAAGCACTGGCCACCAATTCGTGGTGTGCGGCCTGGTATTTGACTTGTTCTTCGTTTTCGCCTTCTTCAAAGTACAATCCCGCTCCCATAAACGGCGCATGCAGGAGCACATTGATTTCATTGAATGTCAGCCAGTAACGGACCAATCCTTTATAGCGCGTGAACAACGTACGGCACAAATTTTCATAAAAGTTGATCATCTCGCGGCTGCGCCAAGATCCGTATTCTTTGATCAAATGCATCGGAACGTCAAAGTGGGTGATGGTCACCAATGGTTCGATGCCGTATTTCTGGCACTCTTTGAAGAGCTCTTCGTAGAATTTCAACCCTTCTTCGTTCGGTTCCGCTTCATCGCCTTTTGGAAAAATACGGCTCCAGGCAATGGACAGTCGGTAAACGTTGAAGCCCATTTCCGCAAAGAGCGCGATGTCTTCCTTGTAGCGGTGGTACATGTCGATGGCTTCCTTGGCCGGGTAAAAGTGTTCGTCGTCGAAATCAAACATCTTCATCTTCCCGGTGATGATGGGAAACCGGTCTTCTCCGATCGGTACGACATCAACGTTCGCCAGGCCGCGTCCCCCTTCGTTGTATCCACCTTCGCATTGGTTTGCAGCGGTCGCCCCGCCCCATAAGAAATCTTTCCGTAATGGCATGTGTCATCCTCCTGTTTGACAGGCCGCATTTTATTCGGCCTTAGTGGTGTTTTCCTCTTTATCATATGCTTTCCCGCCACTTTACGCAAACGCTTTCTATACTGAGTGACCACAGGCCGTTCTCAAATGAGTGAATGGGCCTTCCTTAAAAACAACTCTTTCAACACACAAAAATAGCCCTCCATTTCCATGGAAGGCTGTCGCTAACGATAATTCCGATGAAGGTCTTCGAGATACGGCGTAAGGTGTTTGTCGTAGTCAAGATTTGGGAAAGAAAAAGTTTGGATGACTTGTGTGGAATACTTACGGAGGACTCGTAACAAGGTGCTTCCTGTTTCACCGGTTCCGTCCATCCGGTATGTACGAACCAGTTCGTTCCAGTGTTTTTTCGGAAGCTGCCGGTGATGGAGCACCTTGGATTCTGATTAAAAAAATCAGCCGGATGCGTTCGTCTTGTCGGGCAAACCCAAGCAGGAGCTCTATCCTGTCCTTTTCGATCCGCACCCTTTCTCCTCCATTCCTTAATCTTTCTTGCGCCATTCCATAAACAGTTCTTCTTCCCCGGTCGCTTCGTCCCGTCCGGTTCCGGAAATATGGAAGCCGTTTTGTTTGTAAAAATTCACCGCATCGCCATTTTTGGCGTACACTTTGAGATGGATCGCCTCTCGGTTTTGTTTGACATATTGGAGGAGGGATCGTCCGATTTTTCTCCGTTGGTATTCCGGTTCGATGAACAAGGCAGCCATATAGTCGCCCATCATCGAGACGAACCCGACAATCCTTTCTTCCACCTCCGCCACATAGTTTTCAGACAGCGGCAAGTATAACCCGCGCATCGCGTCTTTCTGCTCCTGCCAGTAATGGGCATCGATGAAGTGATGCGAAATCAGGGAGCATTTCAACCAAATGTCCACCAGGCGGTCCAGTTCTTCTTCTCTCGGTTCGCGAATTGTTGTGTCCGTCATAAGCTTGCTCCTTTACTTTCTTGCTGCCTCGTAGCGTTCAATGTACTCTTCCGGGGTGATTTTTTCGCACAGTTCCCCAACCAACTCATAGGGAATCTGGTCCATCTTTTTCAGCCGGATACACGATTTCCCCATATCCAACTTGGTCGGCACCCGCTTTTTGTACTCTTCTTTGAACCAATCCAATATTTCCGGGAAGGAATAGACGCCCATGTGGTAAAATGCCACGTAATTCTTCTGAGAAGCCAGGATGATGAACGGCAGTGGTTCGTCCTCATTCACATGATACCCTGCCGGATACACGCTGTGTGGAATCACATAGCTGATCATGCCGTACGACATTACTTCTTCAAAGCCGTGCGGAAGGTGCGCCTGGATGGTTTCCCGCAGTTTTTGTACCGCTTCCTGCCGTTCTTCCGGCAGCTGCGCGATGTAGTCTTCAGGTGTCGCCATCTCTTTTGTCATTCGAATTCCTCCTGTAGGTCTTGTCTCAAGATGCCGTAGTACAAGACGTCATGCACTTCGTTGAAACGGACGATGTGCTGCCGCAGCAGGCCTTCGCGCTGCATCCCAATTTTTTCCATGATGCGCCAGGAACCGGGATTGTTCAAAAATGCCATGGCGTGGATTTTGTTCAAGTTCAATTCGTTAAAGCCGTACTCGACCACTTTTTTGGCGGCCTCGGTCCCGTACCCTTTTCCCCAAAACGGGGTGCCGATCCAATACGCCAGTTCCGCCCGACGATGTGGTTTGATGAAATTGAGGTTGATGACCCCGACGAACTGCCCCGAACTCTTTTCTTCCAACGCAAATAAGACGAGTTTCCCGTATTTTTGGGACCGCTCCACTGCTTGGATGAAGCTGATTCCACCGCCTTTGGGGTAAGGGTGCGGAATAGACAGCGTTGTTTTCGCCACTTGATAATCCCCGGCGTATTCTTCAATTTTTGTTGCGTCCTGCATTTTTAATTTTCTTAAAAGGAGCCGCTCCGTTTCCACTCGTTTTTCCCACCTGCCTCTCCTTCGAAATTTTCATTCATTATAGCGAAAAAATGCGTCATGGCGCTACTATTTCAATCTTGATCCGGTCCGGGTCTTCAAAATAAACGGCGTAATAATTTTCTCCGCCTGCAAACGGGTGTTTTTCCGGGTAAAAGATGCGGATGCCTTTTTCTTCCAACTTGCGTGTTAGTTCGTCCACTTGCTGTCTGGATGCGGCATGGAATGCGAGGTGGTTCAACCCCACCCGCCGCCTGTGATATGGGATGTCCAAAAACTCCTCGTCTGCTTGAACGAATACAAGATAGGTCTCCACCAGTTTCCAACTTTTCCCGCTCTCCCATTCTTGGAACGGTTCGTACCCCAATTCTTCCAGCAGCCACCCCCAGAAAGTTATGGATGCGTGTAATTCTGATACATACAGTTCAACGTGGTGCAGCAGTCCTTTCGGCAATCGTCTCTTCCTCTCTCATTGTTGATTGATAGAAAAAAGGGCTGCACTCATTCAACAGCCCTTTGTGCGTATTTTTATTTGGCGTCGTTCCATGCTTTCTCCAGTGTCGCGATATCCAATTTTTTCATCGGCAAAAAGGTTTGGACGACATTGTAGATTTGTTCCGGTGTTCCTGTGGACAACAGTTCATCCAGTTTCTCCGGCACAATCTGCCAGGAGACGCCGAATTTGTCTTTGATCCAGCCGCACTGCTCGGACTCAGAGACCGCTGACATCTTGTCCCAGAAGTAGTCAATCTCGTCTTGGTCTTCGCACATGATCATGAGGGAAAAAGCTTCGTTGAAATTCAGATTCTCGTCGCCGGACGTGTCCATGCCATTGTCCATGGCATAAAATTGCATCCCGTTCAACCGGAACGAGGCGAATTGCACTTTGGCGTTCGGATTTTCGGACTCCCCTTCTTCGTACGGGTAGACGTCTTCGATTTTGGAGTTCGGAATGACTTCCGTGTAGAATTTCATCGCATCCTCTGTTTTTCCGGCTGCTTCGTTTGAGAACAAGAAAGTCGGGACGATTTTTTGTTCGATCGGTTCTTCCGTCCAGTCCAGCTGCCACGTCAAACCAAACCGGTCAACGATCCAACCGTAACGCCGGCTGAAGGGGTATTCCTGCAGCGGCATCAATTCTTTACCGCCTTCAGACAACGCCAGCCACAGACGGTCAATCTCCTCTTCGGTTTCACACAACACCATCAAGGAAATGGATGGATTCAATTTGAAATACGGCCCGGCGCTGATTGCCATAAACGGCTGTTCGGCCAGTTCAAACCCAACAGAAGTTGAGTCGCCTCCCGGGGTGTCTTTCATCACTTGAACACTGGTGATGCGCGAATTATCCATAGTGGTCGTGTAAAATTCGACGGCTTCCCGCGCCTGTGTGTCAGACCATATCCGTTTTACAGGTGTACTGAATCACTTTTCCTGGAATCAATGGTTCAAAATGTTTCTTTCCCGTTCTCACGTATATAATGAGTGTAAGAAAAAGAGCTTCTCGAATGGAGGCGAAAGAATGAACACGCTCATTGTGTATGCAAGCAAATACGGCTGTACAGAAAAATGTGCGCGGCTGCTGGCTGATCAATTGACGGGAACTGTGGAGCTGCATCACTTGAAAAAAGACCGGTGAAAGACTGGTCTTCGTATGTCACGATTGTAATCGGTGGACCCATTTATGCCGGACAGATACGGAAAGAAGTCACCGCTTTTTGTGAGGAACACATGGAATTGTTGAAGCAGAAACGGTTGGGGCTGTTCATCTGCGGGATGCAGGAAGAAGCGGTTGTGTTGGAAGAATTGCAGCGCAGCTTCCCCCCTGAATTGCTGGAAACCGCAAGAGTCAGTGCCCATTTCGGCGGAGAATATAATTTTGATAAAATGAATTTCCTGGACCGGACTCTCGTTAAGAAAATCGCGAAAGTGACCACCAACCAATCCGACATCAAAGAAGAAACGTTTGCGGCATTTGCGGAGAAACTGAATGAGCGTTCAGGAAAAGAAGGTGACCCGCATGACTCTTCAAAAGAGCGAAGCGACCCTCCTTCCCTCGGGCATGACCGGCGCCTTCTTTTATTGCGTCATACCCTTCTGGGAAAACTCCTGTAGAAAAGTTAGAATCCCGTCACTCTTTCGATGGTGCAACTCATTTTAGGAAACGCAAGCGAGGATGAGGCTTTTTCCTCATCCTTTTTTCTGTTCTCTTGGGTGAATGAAGGCAACTCAAGTAAGTTTTTTAACCGAGTCGACATCAAAAATCAGTTTGGTGCTAACTCAGGGGAAATGGAGGTACGAGTTGATGTCAAAAGGCAAACTGGTGCCAACTCAAGTAAAAATTCTAAACGAGTTAACGTCAAAAGACAGACTGAAGTCAACTCAAATATATTTCGGGAATGAGTTGACCTCAAAAGGCTAAAAAAAAGATTCGTCGCAAGACGAATCTTTCCAAACGGAAGGTTCTTCCAATGAATCGCCGTCAAAGAGGTGCATCGTCAATGTCCTTAAGAAAACAGACGAGACGGTTGACTTCTTTGAAGCCGATTTTTTGGTGGAACGCCTGGCTGACGGTGTTGTCGATTTCCGCATCGGAAGCGACTTGTGTGCAGCCTTTTTCTTTGGCCCACTTTTCTCCTTGCCGGGACAGCTCCCGGGCGATTTGTTGTTGGCGGAAGTCAGGGTCTACGTAGATGCCTTCCATGTAGGCAACGGGCGGTTCGCCGGCCCCTTCCACGTATTCATACCGCAACGCCATATGGATAAATCCGACATACGTGTCTCCTTGTCTTGCCACATAAACGGCGTCTGTTTCACTTCTTACTATCTCTTCAAATTCTTTCGCCAACATCGGCGCATCGTCTTCACGGTACAGGATTTGGGCCATGTTCACCACAGCCGGAATATCCGCCGGCGTCATTTCTAAAATGTCCATTTTTCACCTCCAGGGTTTGTGAGGTTGGCCATGATTCGATATGGGTGGAGTCTGGAAATGAGTGGATGTATTCTTCTACAGCGGTCATAAGGCAAACGCCTTTTGTTGTGTTTCTTTCATTATAACTCTTTTATGACCAGTATCTCCCATTTTGGCTGCGCCTTCTCAGGAGTGCGTCAATAAAAACGCGTCCACTTCTGAGGAGCCGCTTGAACGCAAAAAAACCTGCTCATGATGAGCAGGTTTTCCTTATTTATTCCCGAATTTGGCCGGAGCCTTCGATGACGTATTTGTAGCTGGTCAATGCGTCCAACCCCATTGGGCCGCGGGCATGCAATTTTTGTGTGCTGATGCCGATTTCGCCGCCGAAACCGAACATCTCGCCGTCCGTGAAGCGTGTGGAGGCATTCACGTAAACAGCCGCAGAATCGATGTCGTTCAAGAAGTCCTGCGCAGCCCGGTAATCATTGGTGATGATCGCATCCGAGTGGCCGGTAGAGTATTGGTCGATGTGCGCCACCGCTTCCTCGTATCCGTCCACGACTTTCACAGAAATGATGTCATCCAAAAATTCTGCCGCATAGTCTTCTTCTGTCGCCAGTACAGCTTTTTGGACCAATTCTTGTGTGCGTTCGTCGCCGCGGATTTCCACGTTGAGATCCAACAATTTTTCTGCCAAAACCGGCAACACTTTGTCCGCCACAGCGTTGTCGATGACAAGGGATTCCAATGCGTTGCAGACAGACTGACGCTGCGTTTTGCCGTTGATCAAAATGCGTGCCGCCATGTCCACGTCCGCTGCTTCATGGACGTACAAGTGGCAGTTTCCGACGCCGGTTTCGATGACCGGAACGGTGGCTTGGTTCAAGACCGCCTGAATCAAACCGGCACCGCCGCGTGGAATCAAGCAGTCCACGCATTGGTTGAATCGCATCAATTGGGACGCCAATTCCCGGGATGGATCGGTGATCAATTGGATGCTGTCGGTCGGAACGGCGGAGCGCTCCAGTCCTTTTTGAATCGCTTGGATGATGGCTTTGTTGCTTTTCAACGCTTCTTTTCCGCCGCGCAAAATCACGGCGTTTCCGGCTTTCAAGGACAACCCGGATGCGTCCACAGTGACGTTCGGACGCGATTCATAGATGATGCCGATGACACCCAAAGGCACACGGCGGCGCGCGATGCGCAAACCTTGCTCGTTGACCCATTCCGTGTCGGTTTTGGTGATTGGATCCGGCAGTCCTGCGATTTGGCGCAGACCGTTCTGCATGCCTTCGATGCGCTGCTCGGTCAAGGTCAAGCGTTCAATCATCGCTTCCGCCAACCCTCGTTCTCTGGCATTGGCGATGTCGCGGGCGTTGGCTTCCAAAATGGCGTCTGTTTCCGCGTCCAGTGCTTCGGCGATCAACAGCAAGGCCTCATTTTTTTCTTTTGTGGTGGTTTTGCGAAGAGATCTCGCGGCACGTTTGGCTTGTTTCCCCATTTGCAATAATTCGTTGTTGATTTCTACCATTCGTTCACTCGTCTCCTTTTGCTTTTTTAAATAGTGTTCCGACTTCTACTCCCTCTAAAATGCTGAAAAGCGTGGTGGGGCGTTCGGAACTGGTGATGATCATGCTCCGGTCGTTCGCGAGCATCTGTTCAGCGGCGTTCAGCTTGGTTTCCATGCCGCCGGTCGCAAATTCAGATCCGGCACCGCCCGCCATTTTTCGGACTTCGGCGTTGATTTCTCCGACATACGGAATCAATTCCGCATCCGGATTTGTGGAAGGGTTGGCGGTATACAACCCGTCGACATCGCTCAAAATAATCAACAAATCGGCGTCGACAAGGTTTGCGACAATCGCGGAAAGCGTGTCGTTGTCACCGAATTTCGTTTCATGATTCATTTCTTCCACGGAAACGGCGTCATTCTCGTTGATGATTGGAATGACTTGTTTTTCCAAGAGTGAGTTGATGGCGGTCCGGCTGTTTTCATATGAGAGCGGAAAATCGATGACGTCGCGTGTCATCAAAATTTGACCGACAAACTGATTGTAATGTTGGAAGAACCGGCTGTACAAATTCATCAGTGCACTTTGGCCGACAGAAGACACGGCTTGCTGTTCGGCGATGTCTTTGGGGTATTCCTGCATTTTCAAGATGCTGGCCCCCACTCCCACCGCACCGGATGAGACGAGGATGATCTCTTTCCCTTCCTGCTGCAGTGTTGAACAGACAAATGCCAGACGGTCAATTTTTTGGTAATCCACTCGGTTGACGGTCTTCATGATGGAATTGGTTCCTATTTTGATGACAATCCGTTTGCAATCTTTTATAAAGTCACGATCCATATCGTAGTCCACTCCCAGATAGTTTAAAATAACTTTGTTTATTGTATATACGTTTGCTCGTTGCTTCAAAGCATAAAAAAGAAGGCCATCCGTTGTCCCATGCTCCAGTATGCAAACCAGAAAACAACACGAATGCCCCCCATTACCCATTCCTTATCATATCATGTTTGCTTACAAAACGATAGGGGGTAACGGTTAAAAAGCCTTAAGAAAAGGACTTCTCTTCCTCACTTAAGGCTTTCATTCGCTTAAATTGGGCGGTCGAGCACCAGGTATAGAGCCGCCAAGGTAATCAGCGCCGCCACCGGAACACTGAGTTTGAATTTCCAGTGCTTGGTTTTGTGCCGGAAGGTGGACATGCCGAGCCAGGCGCCGACTCCTCCGAGAGAAAATGATGCAAGCAGCAGCGTTCTTTCTGGAATGCGGTACTGGCGGCGGATGGCCCGCTGCTTGTCCACATAGTACAAAATAAAGGTGCCGAGATTGATCAGGCCGATGACGGCGAGGGCAACCTGTTGGAAAAGAGTGAATGATTGAAACATGTGGGTCTCCTTTGGGTTCAAATGATGAGGTCGTGTGGTGCTTCGGAGTTTATTTTCCATCATTTGATCCAATTGCGCAAGCTCAATCTGTTTCTTCCACTATTTCCACATAGCCCTCGGTGCCGTTCACTCTGATGCGCTGCTCGTCTTGGATCTTTTGCGTGGCGTTTTCCACTCCCACCACTCCTGGCAGGCCGTACTCGCGGGCCACAATCGCCCCATGCGTGGTGAACCCGCCGATTTCGGTGACAAATCCGTGTACGGTCGCAAACAAGGGAGTCCAACTCGGGTCGGTGAACCGCGTGACCAGAATGTCGCCTGCTTCCACTTCCGCGTCCTGGATGGAAAGGACCACCCGTGCGCGTCCTTCCATCACACCGGAAGAAACCGGCACGCCGGACAAAGCTCGTTCCGGGATGTCTTCTTTGAGAGATTGGGTGGAGGGCACATGGCCGCCGGAAGTGATGATACGCGGCGGCGTCAATTTTTCATTCCGCTTGAACGTTGTTTTTCTTTCATCAATCTGGGCGTAGTCCACTTGATGCGTCCGGACCACTTCTTCCAGTTCATCCAAATACAGGTAAAACACGTCTTCCTTCTGCTTCAAGACGCCGCTCTGCACCAAGCGGTCCGCTTCTTTTTCTTGAGCTTCCTGTCTGCCTTCTTCAAACTTCTCCCAGTGTTCTCCCGGTTCCCATACCCGAATATTGCTCAACAACAGCGGGATCAGTTGGGTCGGTTTTTCTTCCCATCTGTCCCTGGTGAGGTCGATTTCCCCGGGACCGCGCATGCCGTATGTGTGGAAAAAAGATAGGGAGACAAACAAAATAGAGTCCGCAAAGAAGAAAGGGTATCCGGTTAAAGGGACGGAGCTTTGAATGCCTTCTCGTCGGATGAATGATTTTTCTCAAACGAATTAACAGCATTTGTTTCTGTGTAACTGCTTCGAGACGGCTTCTCGAGTGAGTTATTTGCCCCGCGTACTCGTTATTTACTTTGAGACAACTTCTCGAGCGAAACAAGCGTACCTTTTCTTAAGTAACTGCTCCGAGGTGCGTTCTCAAAGCAATTGCTCCGCTCTTTTTGCGAATAATTTGATCGAAAACACTTCTCAATCGAATTAATTGGTTTCCATTTCCATTCTGTTCACTGACGCTTCTTTCCTCTTCCACAAGTTGGCGCCATACAAAAACCACCGACGACGTTCATCATCGGTGGTTTCTTTGGATTAATTGTTTTGGAGAGTGGCTGATTCAAGTCTGGAATGGGTTCGTTCGTAGGATTGTTTCATCCGATTGACGGTTTCTTCAGGTAGTTCCAATGTTTCCAAAGACGATTCAATCGGCAGAATTTGGTATTGGTAGCCGGAGCCGCTTTCTCCCGGGGTCCGGTGAACCCAAGTCGGGACAAACTCCACGCTTTGCAGGGTCGTCTCGCCTGTTTCGACGTCTTTTTGAATGTTCAGGTTGACGATCACGCCGTCTTCTGTGGGTTCAAACCCTTCGCCCAGCGATTCCCGTCGTTGGTTGGAGACGAAGTTCCCCATTGAATACACAACCAGCGCTTCGTTTTCTCCCGCTTCCAGGAATTCGCTGCGTTGGATGACGTGCGGATGACTGCCGAGGATGATGTCCACGCCTTCACGGGTCATCATTTCCGCGTATTGGGTCTGGACGTCGCTTGGTTCAGCCGCATACTCATTTCCCCAGTGCATGAACGCTAAAATCATATCGGGATCCATCTCTTTGGCTTCTTCGATGTCCGCTAAAATCTGTTCTTCACTCATCAAATTGATCATGGAGTCCAGTTCTTCCGTGGAATATTGTGCTTCCAGGCCGTTTGCCATTTCGGTATACCCGATGATGGCGATTTCCACTCCTTCGACATTTTTCAACAACACGCGCGAATCCGGTGCTTCGTTGTAAGTTCCCACTGCCTCCAGACTTTTTTCATTCAATACTTGAACGGTCCGCTTCAATCCATCCGAGCGGGTGTCCAAACTGTGGTTGTTCGCGGTGACGATGGTGTCAAATCCGGTGTCCAACAGCGCATCGGCGACTTCGTCCGGCGCGTTGAACAACGGGTAGCCTGCATACGGCAGCTCCGGTCCCGCCAGAGTGGTTTCTAAATTGGCCATTGCCAAATCCGCTTCTTGAATAATTGGCTTCACGTGTTCAAACACCGGAGTAAAGTCATAGGAATCGGTTTGGGCATCGTAGCCGCCATCGATTTGACCGGTGTGCATCATGATATCTCCCACCGCGGAAATCCGGATGTCGACCGTGGTTTCTTCCGGCTGGGTGGAATCCACTTCTGCCACGCTGCTTGTGGCGGAGTCTTCCGTTGATGCGGCATCTTGTCCGTCGGCTTCCCCGTTTTGGCAGGCGCCCAGGTACCCGCTCATTCCCAGCAGCACAATCAGTGACTTGAGTGTCAGGTGTTTATTCGGCGATTTCAATGTCTAATCCCTTCTTTGCTAAGTATTCTTCGTAGGTCAATCCGCTCTCATGGACCTCCGCCGCCAGCTCCCCGCCTAAATAGCGCAGGTGCCACGGTTCAAAAATGTACCCGGTGATGGCTTCTTTCCCTTTCGGATAGCGGATGATGAATCCGTAGCGGTGGGCATTTTCCCGCACCCATTCGCCTTCCGGGGTGTTGCCGAATTCTTCGGTCAGCTGGTAATTGACGCTTTCGCTGGTGACGTCCATCGCCAAACCGGTTTGGTGTTCGCTTTGTCCGGGGCGGGCGCTGTACTTGTTGGCCGCTTCTTCCCCGTGGTTGGACACATAGTTTTGGAATAAGCTGACTTGTGTCTGGTATGACCGGTAACCGGAACGGGCAAATAAGGTGATGCCGTCTTTTTCAGCGGCATCGAACATGTCTTTCAACGCATCCGCCGCTTCTTTCCGCATCTGTTTGATTTCCGGGTCTTCCAGGACCGTCGGCACTTCCACGGTCACCAAGTCCTCGGGCGCATAGTCTTCTTCCAGGCTGTACTGCTTGTTGGCCAGCACCGCCAAACTGGATGGGGTCAAGATGTCTTGTTCCATGTCCAATGTGAGACCCGCTTCTTCCGTTGGTTCCTGTCCGAAATTTGTCTCTGTTTCAGAAGTGTCTTCTGTGTGGTCATTTGAGGGGGGCTCCGCGCTGCTGTGTGCATCCTCCGTGACACTGGTTCCGTCATCGGATCCCATGCAGGCGCCTAAAAGGACCGCATTCATCAATACCCCTGCAACCAGTAACCTTTTTCGTTTCATCCTTATTCTCCTTGCTTTTTGAAAATGCCTTTTCGCTTGTTTCACAGGCTCTCGACGGCCACTACTATGTTACCAAAACCACTCCGCAAAGAAAACGTTTTTTAAACGTTCTTGCATGGGTGAAGCGCTTTATCTGTTTATAAACAGTGGTTGTCTTTCATAAAAAAACCGGGAGATTCTCCCGGTCTTGCGTTGGTTATGCGTCGACTTCACCGATCGGCAAAACCGTTTCGTCGGACACTTCATTGATGACCTGCGCCATCGCTGCGTAAATGGCCGTAAATCCGCAGAGGATGCCTTCGTACCCGGCGATGGTCAACAGGACGCTGGACTGGAAAAAGTTTCCAAGCGCCAACAAAAAGAACAAGACCATCAAAGTGCCGAACACCACTTGAAGCGCTTTGTTGATGCGCAGTGTGGCCACAAACATAAACATCGTGAACCATCCCCACATGAACAAGAACGCTGCCATCGACAACGAGCTCGGTGCCGATCCGTATCCCATCAGCGGAAGAATGTTCAACGCCGCCAATGCCAACTAGAAAAAGCCATACGACGTGAACGCGGTGGTTCCAAACGTATTGTTTTTCTTAAACTCCATGATGCCGGCAATCACCTGCGCCAAACCTCCGTAAAAAATCCCCATTGCCAAAATCATGGCGTCCAACTCAAAAAATCCCGCATTATGTATGTTCAACAAGATGGTGGTCATCCCAAATCCCATCAACCCCAGCGGCGCCGGATTGGCGGTAATTTCTTTCGTCGAAACAACTGTGTCCTTTTTCACAAAAGTACTCCTCTATATATAATCAATTGCATATATGAGTATACTCCCAATTCATGAAAAAGGCCAGCTTCCCCGGAATAAAGGGATAATTGTGTCCAAATCGTTACAACGTGTTTTCCAAATAGGCCTTCGTGAGCGCCATCACTTTCTTCTGCTGTGTGATGTCCCGACTATATTTGGACGAAGATACCGGTTGATTTCTCTCACCAAAGTGTTTACCGGTCACTCTGTCCAGTTCGACAGAAGTGGCCACGTGCGTATATGTGTGGGCCATCTCTTCCGGTGTGATGGAAAACTTGCTCTTCAGTTTATACGCCGTCTGCGCGGCTCTACCTATATCGGGGTAACGGTTGAGGTCGATCTTCACATTGGTCACGCGGATACAGTTGACCGTCACGCGCGTGTGTGACAACCGTTCGGCTAGCCAGTACGTGTACATCACCTGTGCCAGTTTGGACTGGTAATACGCTTTGGCGACACTGAATTTCCTTTCACGAAATTCGGGGTCTTTTAGATCGACTTTTAAGAATGGAAACGACAGCAGTCCCTTGGAAGAAACGGTGAGGACACGCCCTTGAGAACTCTTTTCCAACGCGCCTAAAAGAAGCTCCGTGAGAAGGACCGGCCCCACATGGTTCGTGGCCCACACACTTTCAATTCCTTCACTGGTGAAGACCGGCTCTTTTTCTGCGATGTCAAACTTGGCTGCATTATGGATCAAGACATCCAACGTTGAATATTTCTCCAAAAAAGAACGAGCAAACGTCTTGATGGAAGACTGCAGTGACATGTCCACCAACCTCAATTCCACCGAACCGGAAGTGATTCTTGTTTGCACTTCTTTCAATGCCGCTTCTCCACGCGCAGCGTTCCTGCAGGCCAGCACCACATGGTACCCTTGATTGGCGATTTGAACGGCAGCCTCTTTCCCGATTCCAGCATTCGCGCCGGTGATGATACACGTTTTGGTTGTCACGTCCCTTTCTCCTTCGTTTGATTTATGCCTTCTTGTGTTCAGTTTACTACATATATTCTGTCCACCCCCAATCGATTTGTTCTAGAACAGAAAAAAAACCACACCAGTCGAAACTGATGCGGTCCGTTTCATTAAAATGACAGCACGTTAAAGGCAGCCAACACATTGGTAATGACGACCAGAATCGGGATGGAAAGGAGCGTCCGGTAAAGAAACACTTTTGCCACATCCCAGAAATTCATGCCGATTTTTGTTTTTACGAGAATCATTCCGGTTTCAGACATAAAGACCAATTGCGTGAACGCCAACACCCCGACAAAAAAGCGCGAAGCTTCCGACGGCGATTCGGTGATGAACAAAGCCGGCAGATACATATCTGCAAATCCTGCCACCGATGCTGGCGCCATGGTTGTGGCTACTTCTCTGCTGTAGCCGAACAGACCATAAATATAGACCAGCGGCGCACTGATGATATCAAAAAACGAGGTGTATTCTGCGATAATGAGAGACAAGGTCCCTACCGCCATGATGACCGGGATAAAGCTGACATAGATGTTTACAACATTTTTGAATGCTTCCTTGGCAACGTCGCCGATTCTTGTTTGTCCAGCCTGAGTAATCGCTGAGTCGTATGCATGTCCAAAAAGGTTTTTTCCTTCCGGAATCTCTGCATTTTTCGGCTCTTTTCCCTTATAGTAAGTCGGCGGGAACTTCTTGAGTGGCAGACGCGACGTGATAAACGCCAAGATGAGCGTCACGACCACGATGGATCCATAGAAAATGGGAAAGATAGAGCCAAATCCCAACTCTTCCGCGACCGCAGCTGCAAAGGCGATCCCCACAATAGAAAAGCTGGTTGCAATGACATACGCTTCTCTTTTATTGTAGTACCCTCTTTGGTATTGATTGTCTGTCACCAAGATACCGATTGTTCCGTCGCCGACAAAAGAAGCGATGGCGTCAATCATGGAGTACCCGGGTACTTTAAACACTTTTTCCACAACCGGACCGATCAAGATTCCGATAAATTCCACAATCCCAAAGTGGGTCAGCAACGGCAAGGCGAGAAGTCCCACGAAGAAGGTGATGTACAGCGTGGTCAACAAACCGCTCTCTCCTGCCATCAACCCGCCTGTGTCAGGATTTAAAATGACACTTGAAAAAGCAGCCGTTTCAAACCAGCCATAAAAGACCATTAAGTACAAAAAGGAACCCACAATTCTTAATCCGGCATTCAACGGAGACGCTTTGAATACAGCATTCAAAAATTTGTTATTTGAAGAATAAAAGATGAAAATAATGGTGGCCACCAAAACGACCCATGAAACAATAGATGTAAAGAAAAGAAAAGAATCTAAAAAATGAGTGGTGATGAAATCTACGATATGGGAGATGATAATTTTACTTTCTCCTTTGATTTCAAAAGGCACCAAAAAGAAAACAAACCCAAGAACAGATAATACGATAAATTTTAATTTACTTGTCATATGCACAAACCTCCATTAGTGTCGCTCCCAAGCGTAGCACACACAAATGGGTATTACAACTTTTTATAACTTTTTTATCCAAATTCTTATCTTTTTTCTGTATAAATACTGTATTTTATGCAACGTCTAGATGTTGTACTCATCTTATCTTGCCTTCGACAAAAAAACTCCCTAACAGTCAGGATGAAAGAATCTGACTATTAGGGAGTTTTTGAACACCACTTATTTGACCGGCACCCAAATCTCAAATTTCGCTTTGGGACTGTAAGGATCCCGTGTTTTATACACTTCCAGCAAGGGGGCATCACCAAGTTCATAATCACTGGTCGGAAGCCACTGAGCATAAATTTTTTCCCATGTTTGAGGCACGACTTCTTCCACCACTCCGGTGACTTCAAATACCGCCCATTTTGCGGCCGGAACATCGTGTTGGATGAAGTCTTCGGGGGTGTTTCCTTTGAATTCCACCGCTACCAGGTAATCCATTTGATTGGTTACTTCGTTTGCACTCAGTGTTGCACCAATCATTCCCATAATCTGCCCGCTGCTCAGTCCGATTAAATAATCCAAAGTGCCGTCTTCATCGAGGGCGCGCCAAAAGCGGTGTATTTCTTTGGATTGCCCAAATTCATCATCAAAGTGGAACGATTTTTTTATGCCGATTATACGAAACGCCTCTCGTTCAGTCATCCGTGGTTCCATGATTCGTTCTCCTTTCGAATCTGCGCAGCAGGTCACTGCGATTGGATGCGGCGGAAAAATTGCCGGACGTCCTCTACAAGGGTTTCCGGTTGTTCGAAGGCAAAGAAGTGTCCGCCCTTGTCGTATTCGTTCCATTGCACGATGTTGTGTTCTTTGTCAGCCAGCTGTTTGACCTCTACATCTTGGGAAAGTGAGACCAAGCCCCCTGAAGGTTTCCATTTTGGACAAACCCGCTTGTTCCCCTTCTGACAAACCTTCCAGCTCCCCTTCTTCTCCGGATGGAAAGGTGAAGAAGGCATTCAAATGAATGCCGATGAGACGTTCAGGTGCCAGATGGCCAATTTCTTCAGCGACGAACGAACCGGTGTCTCCGCCTTGCACGCCAAATCGCTCGTAGCCCAATCGGTCCATCAACTTGACGAGCACTTCCGCCATACGACCGGGCGTCCATCCCGGACCGTTCAAAGGCGAAGAATATTCAAACCCTGGAAGGGATGGAATGATCAGATGAAAGGCATCTTCAGGCTTTCCTCCGTGGTCACGGGGATTGGTCAACAGGTCGATGGTGCTAAGAAATTCGATAAAAGATCCCGGCCAGCCATGGAGGAGCATCAACGGTGTGGCTTCAGGTTCAGGAGATTGAATGTGCAGGAAGTGGAGGGGTTGGCCATCAATATTAGTGAGAAACTGAGGAAATTTATTGAGCTTTGCTTCGTATTTACGCCATTTGTAGTCTTTTTCCCAATGTTCGGCCACTTTCTTCAAATAGTGCAGCGGTACGCCTCGATCCCAATCAGTTTCGGGAAGTTTTTTCGGCCAACGGGTGCGTGCCAATCGGTCCCTTAAATCATCTACCTCCATTTGAGGAACATCGATGCGGAACGGCTGGATAGTGTCAGAAGAGGGCTTCGACTGTTTTTTATCCATAAAAATACTCCTCTTTTTTCCACTGCTCTTTCTTGGTTTCAGTGTACAAATTACCGGCCGATTTTTCCAGTATATCGACGTGTGTAGGTGCAGCATTTACTTTCTTTTTTGTCTGCAAAACAGACGGCGATTCAGGCCGCAGCATCCTCACGTTTCATAGAAAGGAATTTTATTCCAAATCCAATCTTCCACACGCTGTCCATTACCGCAAAAAAGAGGAACGGCATGTGGACCAGCCATAAGCCGGCCAAGGCGTTCAGCGTCGTCAATATCCCGAGCAAAAGCATCAGTTTTCCTTGCGAAAAGTAAAACCCGAAAAAGTGAAGCCCAATAAAAAGAAGAATCAGCAGCCAAACCAACCGTGCGTCTTCAAAGCCAATCACTATTCCCGCAATCGTACAGAGAACAACAGACAATAGAACGGACAAATTATCCATTCGTTGCTGAAACTTCGTGTCTTTTCCATAAGACAGTTTGCGGCCCACAAAAGGCAGCCCAAATATCAAGAAGTACCCCACACAAAAGCCGATTCCCATCACGAACGGTTGGATAAGAAGCTTTCCACCCAAAAAAGCCGCCGCCAAGATAACGGTTCCAATATAAATCAGCCACACACCCGCCATTCGTTGATTGTTGTATACTGCGTTCTTTTCCGCTTCCATCTTCTTCCCTCCGGTGTTCACTGTTTTATCAACTTCACTATACCATGTTTCTTTCTGCATCTGAATCAAACAGAAAAAGAGGAGCCGCCCCCTTTCGAGACAACCCCTCTTTCGAGTCTTATTTTTGCGCAGCGTGCTGCAGCTCCACCGTTTCCATTTCCATGTTCCGTTCAAATTCATCAACCAATGACCGTACGTCATCTGTGGTTTCTGTTTCCATCAAATCGTTCCGCAATCCGCTCGCTCCACGGATGCCGCGGACATAAATTTTGAAAAAGCGGCGCAACGGTTTGAATGACCGCGGCACGTCTTCGGAATACTTGTCGAAAAGGTCCATGTGCAGTCTCAACAAGTCCAAAAGCTCTTTGCTGGTGTGTTCTCTCGGCTCTTTTTCGAAGGCAAACGGGTTGGTGAAGACACCGCGTCCGATCATGACTCCGTCCACTCCGTATTTTTCGACCAATTCCATCCCCACTTGGCGGTTTGGAATGTCTCCGTTGATGGTCAACAGCGTATCTGGAGCGATTTCGTCACGCAGCTGTTTGATTTCCGGAATCACTTCCCAGTGCGCGTCGAATTTGCTCATCTCTTTTCTGGTGCGCAAGTGGATGGACAAGTTCACGATGTCCTGCTTCAACAAATGCGTCAACCAGTCTCTCCATTCTTCCACGTCGGTGTACCCGAGACGGGTTTTGACGCTGACTGGCAGACCGCCTGCCTTGGCAGCTTCAATGATTTCGGCAGCAACCTCCGGACGGCGGATCAAGCCGCTCCCTTTGCCTTTTGTGGCCACGTTCGGTACCGGGCATCCCATATTGATGTCGATTCCTTTGAATCCCTCTTCTGCCATGCCGATGCTCATTTCCCGGAAATATTCCGGCTGGTCGCCCCATATATGGGCCACAATCGGCTGCTCGTCTTCTGTAAAGGTCAAGCGCCCGCGCACGCTGTTGCGGCCTTCCGGGTGGCAATAGCTGACGGTGTTCGTGAATTCTGTGAAAAATACATCCGGTCGGCCGGCTTCACTGATGACATGACGAAACACGACATCTGTCACGTCTTCCATCGGTGCCAAAATGAAAAACGGCTTCGGCAATTCTTTCCAAAAATTTTCAGTCATACGTTTTGTTTCAACCCTTCCATGCTGGGGGTCGCTCCCCTAAGCTGTCTATGAATGATTTACATTATTTAAATTTACCACAAATTAACTGATGTTATCAAATTGATTATAAACATTTCCCTCCATTCGTCAATGGTTGTCCAACTTTTTTCACATCTCGTTCAACCGAACGTTTCCCGATGACTGTCGGGCACGTGGCTCAGGGCGCAAAAAAAGGCTGAAATGACCAGTTTGGTCGTTTCAGCCCCCTTTGGAAATGGTTCTATAATCTTCTCTTTCCGGTAACCAATTGGTAAATAAAGATAATACCTGCAACAATCAGAAGGAAGTGAATCAACGCTCCTCCAATTTCAAGAATAAATCCAATCAACCAGAAAACAAGCAAGGCTACAATAATCCCCCATAAAATTCGTCCCATGTTTTTTCACCTCTCCCTTTTACAGACTTCTAACTGTCTCTACCTATATTATAAAGTCTTAAAATTATCATGGTCAAAACATTCGGCTTACTTCTCCGTCCCTTTACTGCCGATGAAAAAGCTCCGTCTGAAACCACAAAAAAAAAACAAGGACACGAATTCGTGTCCTTGCCTGTACATTTTTAATGAATTATGCTTTAGAAACGTTTGCTGCTTGAAGTCCGCGGTTGCCTTCTTCAACGTCAAACGTTACTGCTTGGCCTTCATCCAATGTTTTGAAACCGTCTGTTTGGATTGCGGAGAAGTGGACGAATACGTCGTCTGCTCCGTCGCGTTCGATGAATCCAAAACCTTTGTCTGCGTTAAACCATTTCACTGTACCTTGTTCCATTTTAAAACATCCTTTTCGTGCCTGTGGCACATGTATTTACATAGTTGCTTAAGGGCCGATCCGGAATGCTTTCACACAGTTCTTCGTGGTCTCTTACAATATGTTAAACACAGTGTACCACGCATTCCCGCAAATACCTAACGTTTTTTTAAAATGACTTATTATGGACTTATTTAACGGCCACTGTTTAAGATGCTTCTTCCAATTTGTTCATCATCGGCTGCGTAATTTTATCCGAAAAGAACGAAATCAGCGGACCGGCAAAGAATCCGGTGATGAGTGTCGATATTCCGACAGGACCGCCAAGCAAATAAGCTCCAAGAACCACCAGCAAATCGGTTGCGACTCTCACCGGCGTGTACTTCCAGCCTGTCCGGTCAGTGATGACAGGAGCGACGGCATCGTAAGGTGAAACGCCCATATCGGCATCCATATATACCGCGACACCGAACGTGAAGATGGCGATGGCAACCACCGTAATCAATATACGGATTCCCAAGCTCATCCCTTCCGGATCAAACATGTTTCCAAACAACCCGTTGAAGAAATCCACCTGGTACCCCACCAATACCATGTTATAGATGGTTCCCCAACCAATCAGTGAGCGTTTCATGAAAAAGACGATGGCTAGAAGGATGAGGTTCACGACAAGCTGAAAATTTCCTAAACTGAATCCCAACAAAGAGGATGCTCCTCGGTTGATGGCGGTAAATGGATCCAATCCCATATTCATCGTCTCACTCAGGGCTGCCCCAAAGCTGATGAAGGTGATTCCAATGATTGAAGCGACTGAATAAATGATAAACTCTTTCCAATTGACTGACATGTGTTTCCTCCATACTGACAAAATTATACTCGTTCTTTTTCCTAAATGCGTTTCACCCACGTATGATTGTTTTTCGCCAACAGTTCTTCGGCTTCAATCGGCCCAAACGTGTTTGCGCGGTAATTTGGAAAGTCCGGTTCCGGCAGTTCTTTCCATGCGGCGGCAATGCTGTCGGTGATACGCCATTGTTCTTTGATTTCTTCAAACGTTGTGAAATAAGTACGGTCCCCGGCCAGAGCCTCCTGCACCATATTTTCATACGGGTGCGGAATGTATTTATCCTCAAAACTCTTTTGATCCGGGCCGATGAAAGTGGTCAGCGGTTCGTACTCGTTGTTCGGCATTTTTTGGTTCAGCACCAAGGACATTCCTTGAGCCGGCTCGGCCATGAACGACAAGCGCGGAGCCACATCGGATTCCATTCCTTTTGCCGGCTTGAGCATTACATCTACAGCTGTGTGCTGTTCGATCAACGCTTTCCCAGTCCGCACATAAAACGGCACGCCCTTCCACCGGGGTGTATCCACCTCCAACTCAATGGCAACATACGTATCCGTGTTGCTGTCACTCGGCACATCCTGTTCACTGCGGTAACTGTTGAATTTCCCTTCGCTGTCCGCTTTGTACTGCCCGCGCACGACTTTTTCCTCGACCTGTTCTTTGGTGAAAGTCGGCACGTTTTTCAAAACTTCCAATTTTTTCATGTGAATGTTCTCCGCAGTCAATTCATCCGGCAGCTCCATCGCTACCAAAGTCAAGATTTGCAGCAGATGGTTTTGGAACATGTCCAGCAGTGCCCCGTTTTCATCATAAAAACTGCCGCGGTCTTCAATCGACAGATTTTCCGGAAGAGAAATTTGGATATTTTCGACGAATTGGTTGTTCCAGATTCCTTCAATGAATGGATTGTAATACCGGGTCGCCAAAATATTTTGGATAAAGTCCATCCCCGGGAAGTGGTCCATGAAAAAGATGTCTTCTTCATCAAACACTTTGTGGAGAATTTGATGGTATTCTTCCGCAGTCTCCAAGCTGTCACCGACCGGTTTTTCCACAATCACCCGGTGGTTTCCGTTCAGTTCCGTAAGCTGTGCTTCTTTAATGTTCGTCGTGGTTTCATCGTATATCTCCGGTGCGATGGAGTAGTAATAAATGTACTCTTCCGGCGTGTCAAATTCTTTTGCCATCGACTCCATTTTTTTACGTAGCTGCTTCAAGTCTTCTACTTTTGTATTGTCTGTGGTCTGGTAACGGCAGTGTTGAAGGAACGTTTTATCCAATTTTTCAAAATTCGGGCCGTTCTCCACCGCTTCCCGCACCTGTTCTTGAAATTCCTCATCGGTCATTTCTGTGCGTGCCGCTCCGATCAAGGCAAAATTTTCTGAAATCAAGCCGCGTTGGTACAACTGGTGCAAAGCCGGCAGCAGCATGCGACTCGCAAGATCGCCTGTGGCCCCAAATAAAACGAGTATGCCTCCACTTTGTTTGTTCGACATCCAAAATTCATCCTTTCATATAAACGAGTGTTGATATTGATCCGTTCGGTCACTCTTTTTACATAATACCACTCTTCATTTCGTCGGTCAGACTATATGCTCAATGCACCTCTATTCTTCCCTCGTAAACTCAGTGCCGGTGTGGTATTCTGTTTAGTGGTTAAATATTGGATTAAGGATGTATATTATGAATCTGTTAAAGAAGTTCTTTGTCAACAGCACCCAAACAGCTGAAAGAAAGACGAAAATGGTCTACGTCGTTTACCGGCTCATTGCGGTGGGGATGCTCATCAGCCAAATCAGCATGCAACGATGGGGAAATGTTTTGCTTCTTGGGCTGACCCTTGTTTTGTTTTCCGCCCCGTATTGGATAGAACGCAAATTAAAAATTGAGTTGCCTAACGTGCTGGAAGTCATCCTCATTTCTTTTGTTTTCAGCTCCACCATTTTAGGCGAATTGAGCGATTTTTATGGGTATTTCTCCGCTTGGGACACTGCCTTGCATGCGATCAACGGTTTTCTGGCCGGTGGTGTGGGATTTTCGTTGGTTTATTTGATGAACAAAAACATTGTAGGCCTGAACTTAACACCGCTGTTCATTTCCATCATGACGTTTTGTTTTTCCATGACGGTCGGAGTCATGTGGGAATTTTTCGAATATTCCGCTGATCAATGGTTGGACTTCGACATGCAGAAAGACCGGATTGTGCAGGAGATTCATACAGTTGAACTCGGCGGAGGACAAAATGCGGTTTATCACATCGAAGACATTCAGCGCACCGTGGTGGAAAGCACGGATGCTTCCGGCAATACGGTTGAAACGGTTATTGAGGGTGGATACCTGGATATCGGACTGATCGATACGATGAAAGACCTGTTTGTCAATCTGGTCGGTGCGGTGGTCTTCAGTGTGTTCGGTTATCTTTATGTTGAAAATGATCGGGAGAAATACACGTTTCTTCGAAATTTCATTCCGAAGAAAAAGACAAAGTGATGGTTAAAATTTACTTTCCATAAAAACATTTGCATAGGCAAAAAAGAACTCCTGTGAACAGCACTGTTCACAGGAGTTCTTTTGATGATGGATGCTGCCTTTAGTTTCCGGGAAACGTCATAACTTTTCTCTCCTATTCAATGGACTCTGTCGTGCTCGAAGCATTGGAGCGGCTATTTCAATGCCCAACGAAACGCTCTTTTGATTTCTTCAACTGCATTTTCGGTAAAGATGTCTCCATGAGAAAGGACAATTTTTTCTGGTTTCCAGTCAATTATTTTTTCCACGTGCTTTCTGACCAGCTTTTTGTTTCGTGGATTGTATAATTAAGCGAGACAGAAAAAAGACATGTTATGATACACTCAAATTAACCTACCAAAGCTAAGGAGAGTGCACCATACATGTCGTACACCCATCTTACCAAAACAGAACTCATATTCATAGAAGAATACTTTGCCATTAATCTCAGTGGTCGCGAGATTGCTAAAAAGCTTAAGCGAGGTCATGAAGCAGTCTACAGAGTAATCAGGAAGTTGAAAACGGGTAAAACAGCGATCGATATTTATCTAGAATACAAAGAAAACAAACAAAAATGTGGACGTAAACCTATTCAACTTCCTCAAGGTGAAGTTGATTACATC
>NZ_AUCD01000023.1 GCF_000429585.1 Atopococcus tabaci DSM 17538 | reverse complement strand
GCACGCGTTTACTTACACCCTCTCGAATGGGGCGATTGAAGGCATGAACAATAAAATCAAGAATATCAAGCGTTCAGGATACGGGTACCGGAACTTTTACAATTTACGTGCCAGAATTTTGATCAGTTATCAGTTGACAGCTCCCACCCATCCGCCAAGAGCATTGACCTTCGAAGAGGAAGACGCAGTTTAACAAAAGAGGACAAAGTGAGTGATCACTTTGTCCTCTCAAAAGACTCACCAACACTATTTGACATAGAGCCATATAAATTTTGTATCATTTTATTCTTCTACTACGAATGGCAGCAAGCCCATGATACGTGCACGTTTGACTGCTTTAGTCAATTTACGTTGGTTTTTAGCGTAAGTGCCTGTCACACGACGTGGCAAGATTTTTCCTCTTTCAGAAATGAAACGTTTCAAGAGGTCAACATCTTTGTAATCGATGTGCTCGATGTGGTTTGCTGCGAAGAAATCGACTTTCCGACGTTTTCTTCCGCCTCTGCGTTGAGCCATGTTTTTATCCTCCTTCTATCCTTGAACTTAAAACGGCAAGTCATCATCCGAGATATCGATTGGATCGCTTGTTTTTTCAAACGGATCGTTATCGAAGTTCGGGAAGTTTTGATTTCCAGGAGCTTGGTTTTGGTTGTTATATGAGTTTTGTTGGTACGAACCAGAATTGTTTGAATAACCACTGGTATCTGAGGAATCGCCCGATTGAATACGGCGTTCAGTCACAGATTTTGGTTCCAACAGCGAGTAGTTCTCACAGACAACTTCTGTTACGTACACCTTTTGTCCGTTTGCGTTCGTGTAGTTCCGAGTTTGAATACGGCCCTGCACTCCAATAAGAGAGCCTTTGCGAGTAAAATTCGCCAAAGTTTCAGCGGTTTTTCTCCAAGCAACACAGTTAATGAAATCTGTGTCTCGTTCTCCTTGTTGGTTCGTGAACGGACGGTCAACGGCTACGCTGAAGCTGCCTACTGCGGTCCCGTTCGCTGTGTAACGCAATTCGATGTCTCGGGTAAGTCTTCCTACCAACACAACATTATTAATCAATCTTTTCCGCTCCTTCCACAAAATGTTTCACGTGAAACATTCTTAAACTGGTTAGAAAAAGAAACTTTTCCTACTTGCACAAATATTTCGATGCCTTACTCAAAAGGCTGCTGTTTCTGCTGATTAAACGTCTTCGCGAACGATCATGTGACGCAAAATGTCATCGTTGATACGTGCCAAGCGTTCGAATTCGTTGATCGCTTCCGCATTGTTTGCGCTCAATTTTACCAAGTGATAAATTCCTTCACGGTAACCTTTGATTTCATACGCAAAACGGCGTTTAGACCAGTCTTTCGATTCAGAGATCTCAGCACCGTTGTCTGTAAGAATCGCATCAAAACGTTCTACCAAAGCGTTTTTAGCTGCTTCTTCCATGTCAGGACGGATAATGTATAGGATTTCGTATTTAGCTGATTGACTCATTTTCGACTGTCACCTCCTTGTGGACTTTGGCCCTTTTATCTCTAAAAGAGCAAGGAGAGCATCTATATTTTAGATTACTCACGTCTAATAATACTATCACTTGCAACGGAAAATCGCAAGTGTTTTTTTATGATTCCTGTTTCTTTGTCCTCTCTGTTTTTTGAGCGGCTAATGTGTTCCGTTCCCAAAACACCCCGTCCGCATATCCTTGTATCATCCGGTCGTTTTCCGCCTTCTCCAGACGGTACTCAGCCCAAGCGCAATAAAGCGGGTTTTGCTCAATCCCGATATAGTGCCGGTCCAATTTTTTGGCCGTGACACTGGTGGTGCCGGAACCTAAAAACAAATCCAACACCGTGTCGCCTGGATTAGAACTGGCCAGGATGAGTTTAGCAATCAATTTTTCAGGCTTTTGGGTGGGATGGGCGGTGTTTTCCGGCATCGACCAAAAAGGAATGGTGATGTCGTCCCAAAAGTTGGACGGACTGGTGTCCCGGTAGTTCCCTTTTTCACTTTCCTGCCAGTCTTTTGGTTTTCCGGCATCCCGGTACGGCGCCAATACTTTTCGGCGCATCTTCACCTCATCCAAATTGAATGTATACCGGTCCGACTGAGTGGCATACCAAATGTCTTCCATGCTGTTTTTCCAATTCGTTTTTGCGCCGCGCCCTTTTTCCCGCTGCCAGGTGATTCGGTTTTTGAGCTGAAAAATCTCTCCCACCAGCGGTCCCATGACCATACTTGTTTCCCAGTCACAGCACACGTAGATGGTTCCTTCCGGCTTCAGCACCCGTTTGGCTTCTTCCAGCCATTTCCGCGTGAAAGACGAGTACTCCTCCATGTCCATCTTATCGAATGTGTGCCCATGGTACTTCTTAGACAAGTTGTAAGGAGGATCCACCACAATCAAATCGATGGTGTGGTCGGGAATTTTTTTCACTGTCTCAAACGTGTCGCCGTTGATGGTTTTATCCACCATATCTTTGTAATCTTGGACTTCTCGGGCATCTACCACGCGGTCGGCGTATTCGTGCCCTTCTGTTAAGTTGAAATCGATGGTTTTGTTTCTCGGTGATTTTTTCAAGTTCTTCTCTCCCATTCGGAGTTCCCTGCTTAGCTATATCGTCACTTCTGATTATAGCAGAAAAAAATCGTCCGGCACTTCCATTTCAGAAAGGTGCCGGACGATCAGCGGTGCATTACAAATCTGAATCGGCGTCAAACGAATCGTGTTCGCCTTCTACGTCCAACTCAATTTCTGATTCAATGTCGTTGATGTTGTCTGGTTCTGTTTCGTTGTCCATGTCTTCAGCCGTGATGGATTTCATTTCTGCTTCAACCACGGATTCGACGGTGTCTTCGTCTTCTTCCCGTTCGACTTTCGTGGCCGCGGTCACTTTCACGCCTTCGTCCATCCGGATCAAGCGGACCCCTTGAGTGGAGCGGCCGGTGGTGGACACATCTGCTACGTCAAAGCGGATAAGGATGCCATTATTGGTCATCAGCATGATGTCTTCGTCGCCGTCGACCGTGCCAAGCGCCACAAGCGGACCGTTTTTCTCCGTCACGTTTGCCGTTTTGACCCCTTTTCCTCCACGTCCGCGGATTGGGTATTCTTCTGAGGAAGTCCGTTTGCCGTAGCCATTTTCTGTGACAATCAATACCTCAGAATTTGGACGCAATGTGTCGATTCCGATGACTTCATCGTCTTCACGCAGGCGGATTCCGCGTACTCCGGCAGCGGAACGTCCCATGTTCCGGACTGCATTTTCCTCAAAGCTGACCGCGTAACCCAATCGCGTCCCGATAATGATGGTTTGGCTGCCGTCTGTCACGGTGACATCGATTAGCTCGTCGCCATCTTTCAACGTGATGGCTTTCAGGCCGTTGGTCCGGATATTGGCGTACTCCATCAACTCGGTGCGTTTCACCGTTCCTTGACGCGTGGTGAAGAACAAGTACTCGTCTTCTTTTGGACGTTCTTTCATGGCGATGATCGCTTCTATTTTTTCTTCCGCATTGATGTTCAAGAAGTTAATTGCCGGTATGCCTTTCGCGGTACGGCCGTATTCCGGAATCTCATATCCTTTGGCCTTGTACACTTTTCCGGTATTGGTGAAGAACAGCAGCATGTCGTGGGTGGAGCAGGTCAACAACGTTTCCACAAAGTCGCCTTCGTTGGTGTCCATTCCTTTCACGCCGCGGCCGCCGCGGTTTTGCGATTTGAATTCAGAACTTGGCATGCGCTTCATGTACCCGTTGCGGGTCAATGTGATGGCAATTTCTTCTTCTTCAATCAAATCTTCGTCTTCCAAGCTGAGCGCTTCTCCGACAAGCAATTCCGTGCGTCGTTCGTCCCCATATTTTTCTTGGATTTCATCCAATTCGTCGGCGATGATTTGTTTCAACCGCTCTGGACGGGCCAAAATATCCGCCAAGTCAGCAATCAGTTCCATCAAGCCTTGGTATTCTTCTTCGATTTTCCCTCTTTCCAAACCGGTCAAACGGACCATCCGCATGTCCAGGATGGCTTGCGCTTGGCGTTCGGACAGTTCGAACCGTTCAATCAACGTTGTTTTTGCAATATCTGCCGTTTGGGAACTGCGGATAACGTTGATCACTGCATCGATGTGGTCCAAAGCGATGCGCAATCCTTCGAGGATGTGGGCGCGCGCTTCGGCTTTCCGCTTGTCGAAGGCCGTCCGTCTACGAATGACAATCTCTTGGTGCTTCAAATATTCCACCAAGATTTCTTTCAATCCCAATGTCTTCGGCACACCGTTGACGATGGCCAACATGTTGAAACCGAAAGAAGTCTGCATCGGCGTCAATTTGTACAAATTGTTCAACACGACGCTGGCCGATACATCCCGGCGTACATCGATGACGATGCGCATCCCTTCTCTGTCAGATTCGTCGTTCAAGTCGGTGATGCCTTCAATCCGTTTGTCGCGCGCCAGTTCGGCGATGCGTTCCACCAGTTTGGCTTTGTTGACCATGTACGGGATTTCATGCACAATGATGCGTTCGCGTCCCGAAGCGTTCGGCTCAATGGTGGCTTTCGCGCGCAAAATAATCGATCCGCGGCCCGTTTCATAGGCTTTCCGAATGCCGGATTTTCCAAGCACAGTGGCGCCTGTCGGGAAGTCCGGTCCAGGCAGAGCTTCCATCAAATCCGCTGTGGTCGCATCTTCATTCGCCATCAATACTTTCAACGCATCGATGACTTCTCTCAAGTTGTGAGGAGGAATGTTGGTAGCCATCCCAACAGCGATTCCTGAAGCTCCGTTTACCAACAAGTTAGGGAAACGTGCCGGAAGCACTTCGGGTTCACGTTCGTTTCCATCGTAGTTGTCCTGGTAATCAACAGTGTCTTTGTTGATGTCGCGCAACATTTCCATCGCGATTTTGCTCATGCGGGCTTCGGTGTACCGCATCGCTGCCGCACCGTCCCCGTCCACGGATCCGAAGTTTCCGTGTCCGTCCACCAATTCATAGCGGTAACTGAAGTCTTGCGCCATCCGTACCATAGTGTCATAAATCGCGCTGTCTCCGTGTGGGTGATATTTCCCCATGACGTCCCCGACGATACGGGCGGATTTTTTGTAGGCTTTATCCGGCGTGACACCCAACTCGTTCATTCCGTATAAAATACGGCGGTGGACCGGCTTCATGCCGTCCCGTACATCTGGAAGCGCCCGGGATACGATGACACTCATCGCATAATCCAAGAACGATTTCCGCATTTCGGTGGATAAATTGGCTTTTTCTAACCGTTCATCTTGATTCTCAGCCATTTTTCTGTGTTCCTCCCTCTGTAAATCACACTACAACCAGCCCTGCACCAGCCTCTGAAGCCGGTGACAGGGCCTTGACGTTTTCACTGTTCCTTTTTATTACGTGTCGATGTTTTCAACGTATTGCGCGTTGCCTTCAATGAACTCTCTTCGTGGTTCGACTTTTTCGCCCATCAACATGGTCATCACTTTGTCCGCTTCAATCGCGTCATCTACAGTGACCTGCAGCAAGCGGCGGTTTTCCGGGTTCATTGTCGTTTCCCACAACTGTTCCGCGTCCATTTCTCCCAAACCTTTGTAACGTTGGACGGAAGGTTTCGGTGATTCAGGAATTTGCTTCAAGTACTCCCGCAATTCCTCGTCCGAATCCAAGTACACTTCTTTTTTGCCTTGTTTCACTTGGTACAACGGCGGCTGCGCGATGTAGCAGAATCCTGCTTCCACAACCGGCCGCATGTAACGGTAGAACAAAGTCAAAAGCAGCGTACGGATGTGGGCACCGTCGACGTCCGCATCGGTCATGATGATCAATTTGTGGTACCGTGCTTTTTCGACATCGAATTCCTCACCAAATCCGGTTCCCATCGCTGTAAACAACGAACGAATCTCTTGGTTGGCTAAAATCCGGTCAATGGATGCTTTCTCCACATTCAAGATTTTCCCGCGGATGGGCAAAATCGCTTGGAACTGACGGGAACGGCCTTGTTTGGCAGAACCGCCCGCGGAGTCTCCCTCAACGATGAACAATTCGGATTTTTCCGGGTCGCGGGAGGAACAGTCCGCCAATTTCCCCGGCAGGTTGCTGATTTCCAACCCGCTTTTTTTCCGGGTCACTTCACGGGCACGCTTCGCGGCAATCCGCGCTTTAGCTGCCAACAATCCCTTGTCGACGATCTTCCGCCCGATGGATGGATTTTCCAACAGGAACGTCTCAAAACGTGCAGAGAACAGCCGGTCGGTGATGGTACGGACTTCAGAGTTCCCCAACTTGGTTTTGGTTTGTCCTTCAAACTGCGGGTCCGGGTGTTTGATACTCAACACAACCGTCAAGCCTTCACGAACGTCTTCCCCGCTGAGATTTTCATCGTTTTCTTTCAACAAATTGTTGCGGCGGGCATAATCGTTCACAATCCGTGTCAAAGCTGTCTTAAAACCGGATTCGTGCATTCCGCCTTCATAGGTATGGATGTTGTTGGCAAAACTCATCAAGTTGGTGTGGAATCCGTCTGTATGTTGCAGCGCCACTTCCACTGAAATACCGTCTTGTTCATCTTCCAAATAAATCGGTTCTGGGTACAGCGCATCTTTGTTTTGGTTCAAATATTGAACGTAACTCTTGATTCCGCCTTCGTAGTGGTATTCCCGTTTTTCCGGCTCGTCTTTCCGGCGGTCTTCGATGGAAATGTTCAACCCGCGGTTCAAGAAAGCCAATTCCCGGATACGCGCAGACAATTTTTCGAAATCAAATACGGTTGTCTCTGTAAAAATTTCTGGGTCCGGCAAAAATGTGACGGTCGTTCCGTGACGGTCTGTGTCCCCGAGGATTTTTAGGTCGGTCACAACTGCACCTTTTTCGTAACGTTGGCCATAAATTTTCCCGTTTTTGTGCACATGAACTTCCAAATAGGTGGACAGGGCGTTTACAACAGAAGACCCTACCCCGTGCAGACCTCCGGAAACTTTGTATCCGCCGCTTCCGAATTTCCCACCTGCGTGAAGAACCGTAAACACGGTCTCTACTGCCGGGCGGCCCGTTTTTTCTTGAATATCGACCGGAATTCCACGTCCGTCGTCGATTACTGTGATGCTGTTTTCAGGATTGATGATGACTTGGATATTGTCAGCAAAGCCGGCCATTGCTTCATCGATGGAGTTGTCCACAATTTCCCATACCAGGTGGTGCAATCCTTCTCCACTGGTGGATCCGATATACATTCCCGGACGTTTACGGACGGCTTCCAATCCTTCCAACACTTGAATTTGACTGGCATCATACGTCTGTGCCAATTCCGCACGGTTGACGTTCCATTCGTCTGCCATATTCATTCACTCTCCATTTCTATCTCACCGCTTGTAATGCGGAAAACTCTTGGGTGATCAATTAAATTTCGCTTCACGCCATCTAAACTGGTTGTCGTCAAAAAGGTCTGCACTTTGTCTTGAATGGCTTTCAAAAGATGAGTCTGGCGCTCGTCATCCAATTCGGATAAGACGTCATCCAGCAACAGCACCGGGTATTCTCCGGTCATCTCTTTCATCAAATCGATTTCAGCCAGCTTCACGCTCAATGCAGTGGTCCGCTGCTGACCTTGCGAGCCATAAGTCTGCGCATTCTTTTTGTTGACATAAAACCGTAAATCGTCTCGATGAGGTCCCGATACCGTCGTACCTTGCTCCAGTTCCCGAGGGCGATTTTTTGCGTATTGGTCCATCATGTCTTGATACAATTGTTCCACGTCCTCTTTGGACTCCACCGGAATCGAGCAGGAATACACAATTTCCAACTCTTCTTGATTCCGCGAGATTTCGGCGTGAATCGGGCGTGCCCATTCTTGAAGCCGTTTGGTGAACCGGAACCGGTCTTTCAACACTTGGGCCCCTTCCGCCGCCAACTGCTCGGTCAGCACATCCAAATAAAGCAGGTCTCCCCGCCCCTTGTTTTGTGCGAGCTGCTTCAAGTAATGGTTCCGTTGTTTCAAGATTTTTTGGTATTGAACAAGATGATGCAGGTACACTGCGCTCATCTGTCCCATCTCCATGTCTAAAAATTTCCGCCTCACAGAAGGCGAGCCTTTTACAATGGACAAATCTTCCGGAGCAAACAAAATGATGTTCAAATGCCCGATATAGGCACTCAATTTCTTTTGTTCCAGATGGTTCAATTTGGCTTTTTTTCCTTTTTTGGACACAACAATTTCAAGTGGAAACGTGCTGCTTCTCTTTTCCACTCTTCCGGTCACTTTGGCGAAGTCTTCACTCCAACTGATCAATTCCCGATCGTTGGCGGTACGGTGGCTTCTGGCCATTGCCAACACATAAATGCTTTCCATGAGGTTGGTTTTCCCCTGAGCATTTTCTCCGATGAACACATTGATGCCGGGAGAAAACTCAGCAGATGCTTTCTTGTAGTTCCGGTAATTGGTCAGCTCAATTTTTTGAAGCAGCATCAGTACGTTGAATCGTCCGTGGACTCACCGACAGCCGATTCGACACGGAACCGTCCTTCTCCAGGAATTTCCACGACCGTTCCGGGGTACAATTTTTTCCCCCGGCGCTGTTCTTCTTCTCCGTCCACCAGCACCACATACGTTTCCAAAAAAGGCCGCGCCATGCCGCCGCTTTGAATAATGTCTGCGTATTTCAGAAATTGACCAAGTGTGATGTACTCCTCTTCAATTTGAATGATTTTATCCACTTTTTCGTCTCCTCAATAAAATAGAAAAGCAATCCAAGTCCCGCCCAGACTGCCAGTCATCCATTATTTTATTTCGATGATAATCGTCGCTGCTCAATAAAATAAGCGTGGAGTCAGTCCGTCCACGCGTATCATCGTTATTTCTTTATTATTATACCTTAAATTTCACTTTTTATCAAGTTATTATAGGGTTTTAGCCTTTCTCGTCTCATTTGCTCCTTTTTCGATATTCCCCCTTCCTCGCCTTCAAATTCGCTCAAATCTAAAAATATGGCGTTTTTCGAAATCGAAGAAATTCTGCCCGCTGTTTTTTCTTCTTTTGGCATAAAAAAAGGACCCTTCCTCAAGAAGAGTCCTAAAAAAGCACGTTGTTTAATCCGGAGTGCGGATTGGGGTGATCAATTGGATGAAATCTCTGCTGTCATCTGCTGGAACCAAGATGAACGGCCGCAGTGAAGTGACCAATTGGATGGAAATCTCCATCGGTCCGTATGCGTTCAACGCTGCTTTCATGTAATCCGGGTTGAATGCGATTTGGATAGGCTCGCCTTCAATATTGTTGAAAGCGACTTCCTCTTCCACTTTTCCAACCTCAGGAGAATTTCCGGAAATTTGAATAAAGTCCGGTTCCACCGTCAACTTGACTACGTTGTTTTTTCCTTCATGGGAAAGCAACGAGGCCCGTTCTACCGCACCCAGCAGGACATTGGCATCCAAAGTGACTTGAGTGGCCGTATTGGATGGAATCAACCGGTCCGTGTCCGGATAGTTCCCCTCCAATAGACGGGTGTAAAACGATGTCTCTTTGGTTTTGAACAACACTTGGTTTTCGGTGATGATCATTTCCAAGTTTTCCAAGTCGTCGTCCAACAGACGGGAAAGTTCCGTCAAACTTTTTCCTGGGATGACAATATTGTAGTGCTTGTCTTTTTCCACATCCAAAGGAATGACACGACGGCTCAAGCGATGGCTGTCCGTTGCCACGGCTTTCAGCTGGCTGTCTTGGATGGTCATCTGAACACCCGTCAAAATCGGGCGGCTTTCATGCGTGGATACCGCGATGACCGTCTGCTTGATGACTTGTTTGAACAAGCGCACCGGCAGCATGAACCGATCTTGTGCGTCGATTTCCGGCAGACGCGGGTAATGGTTCGCATCCAGGCCGTTGATGGTGAAAGAAGACGACGCAGAGGTGATGGCCACTTGGAACTGATCCAACACTTCCAAAGAAAAGTTTTCATCTGGTAATTTTTTGACGATGTCACTGAAGAAACGTGCCGGCTGCAAAACAATTGCCCCAGTTTGTTCAATCGTCAGTTCGTTGTCTTCATCCTCTGCCGATAAATACGTTTCGATGGAAATGTCTGCATCACTTCCTGTCAGAGTCAACCCATCAGGATCGGCAGTCAGTTTAATACCGGTCAATATCGGGATAGTTGTGCGTGAAGAGATGGCCAGTTGCACATCAGCCATGCTTTTCAGAAACGCACTTCGTTTAATTGTGAATTTCATGAATCTCCCTCCAGTTTTTGTCTCTTCTAGTATAGCAAAAGAAAAGGCCATTGAGTACGGATTTCAAAGGATTTTTGAAAAAGTGTTTTCAATCTGTTATAAAACACCTAAAATGAAGGTGAAATTTTATTTCACTCCTGTTTGTATCCTTTCTCCCATTCCTTTTCTTGAGCGTGCTCTTTTATAGTAATGGTTTAAAAAATAGTAGTAGTAGTAGGGCATGTGGAAACTGTGGATAAGTACGGAAAGCAGCATAGACACCAAGTTTTCCACTTGTGCACAACTTGTGCAAAACATTGTGCGCAAAACAGCAGGTTATGCACAGGCAGCAGGTATTTGAAAAATGAAAGAAGAAAAGAGGACAAGAAAAGGGTCGCCAGACACGGCTGTTTTTCTTGTCCTTTTTATTTCGTGCTGTCTTATCACTAGGATAAGTTCTTTTTGATTTCATTGACCTCTTTTTTTAACTGAGAATCTGTTTTGAGCGCTTGCTCGATTTTTTCATGCGCATGGATGACGGTCGTATGGTCTTTTCCGCCAAATTCTTGTCCAATCTTCGGCAGGGAAGAAGAGGTCATTTCCCTTGAAAGATACATGGCGATCTGCCGCGGTATCACAATGGATCGTACACGTTTTTTGCCTTTCAGCTCGCTGACCGGCACTTGGTAATACTTGCTGACGGCTTGTTGGATGCTGCTGATGGTCACAGTTTTTGACGGACTGTTCGGCAACATGCTCTTCAACGCGTCCGCTGCCAAACTGGTGGTGATTTCCCGCTGCTCGATGGCGGAATACGCTTGTACCCGCACCAACGCACCTTCTAATTCACGAATGTTGGAATCAATCTGCCCGGCGATATAGCTTAATGTATCGTTGGGAATTTCCAAGCGTTCGGCGTTGGCTTTTTTACGCAAAATCGCAATCCGGGTTTCCAAGTCAGGAGGGGTGATGTCCACCGACAACCCCCAGGCAAACCGCGAAACCAAACGTTCCTGGAGTTTTGGGATCTCGTTGGGCAGACGATCGCTCGTCAGGACGATTTGTTTGCGTTCATCGTAGAGCGCATTGAAGGTGTGGAAAAACTCTTCCTGTGTTCCTTCTTTGTCTGCAAAAAATTGAATGTCATCGACCAACAACAAATCCACACTCCGATATTCCCGCCGGAACTGTTCTTGGGTTCGGTTTTGAATGGAATTGATGAAGTCATTGGCGAATGTTTCGCTGGAAACATACTTAACTTTGGCATCGGGGTTCAAACTGAGCATTTGATGGCCGATGGCGTGCATCAAGTGCGTTTTTCCCAAACCCACGCCTCCGTAGAAGAAGAGGGGATTGTAGATGGTTCCCGGTTCTTCTGCCACGACGAGTGCTGCCGCGTGTGCCATTTGGTTGCCTTTACCGATAACAAATGTGTCAAACGTATATTTGTCGTTTAAAGGCGACGATTTTGGAGAATAGATCTGGGCACCGTCTGCAACCGCTGAGTTGTCAGATCCAGCAGTACCTGTCGCTGCTTGCGCCGCTTGTTCTTCTTGCGTCACAAACATTGGGGAGACCTCGTGGCCAAAATATTCGTATAAGAATTCGACCGTTCGGGTGGCTAAGTTATTCTGCCAATATTCCTTATGTAGCGTAGAAGGAACTTCGATCATAATGGTCCGATCGGTCAATTGAATCGGCTGTGCACTTTGAATCCATGTATCATAACTCACTTTGGAAAGAGAATGTTGGAATTTCTCTTGTAAAAAGTTCCATAATTGTTGGAGCTCGTCCATGATTTACCTCCTTCAGAAAGAGTGCTGTTACATTCTACCATGGTTTCAAAAAGTTTTCCACAGACGTTTGCACCTGTTGATAAACTGCTCACAGAGGTGTGTTTATAGTTATCCACAAGTCCGAGAAGGTTGTGTATATTTTTATGAAAGCAAATGAAATCCATAAGGAAATGTGGATAATTATCAAAACAGGAAAGGCTTTTTGGCGGTGTTTGTGGGTTGTTTCCACAACCTTAACTCTCCTGTGGATAAAATCGATCAACAACCTTGTGAACTGTGGAAAAGTTGTGATTAATGGTGTGGGAAATGAGAAGAGAAACGAAAATTGTTCTCAGCTTGTGGATAAATGTTAAGGTTTTAAAAAGTAAAAAGTTTTCCACAAGCCGGGAATTGGGAGAGAAAAGGAAAGGGAGGAAACTGAAAACAAAAAGTTGTTCGGAAAAAAATGTAAAAATATACATGCATAAAGTAAGAATGAACAAAATTTGACATTTTCGATTTAAAAGAGAATTACTTGACAAATAAAGAAGTTTATAATTATAATGGTTTAGTCTGTCTGAGTAGTCAGTCAGAGAGCCAGTCAAGACATCGGGAGGTGTAATCGAATATGAAAAGAACATTCCAACCAAAAAAACGCCATCGTTCAAAAGTACATGGATTTCGTCAAAGAATGAGCACAAAAAACGGACGAAAAATACTAAGCAACAGACGCCGTAAAGGTAGAAAAGTATTGTCTGCATGATCACTGAGCGTCTCAGTGATCTTTTTTTTCTTTAAAATAAAAATATAGAAAAAAGGACCTGCCGGCGTATGTTGTTCGACAAAATCAAACGATGGATTCGTCAGACAGCATACGCCGGCAGGTTAAATGATTCAATGAACACTGCATGACAGAGGACAGGCACAGCAACCAAGAGACAAAAAGCGGGAAGGTGAAAAAGATGAAGAAAGCATATCGAGTAAAAAAAGAGGCTGACTTCCAAAAAGTCTTTCATCAAGGCAATTCGGTCGCCAACCGTCAATTTGTCGTGTATGTCTTGGACAAACCTGATCAATCGCATTTTCGCGTGGGCATCTCTGTAGGGAAAAAAATCGGAAATGCCGTGATGCGAAACGCAGTCAAACGCAAGATTCGTCAAAGTTTGCACGAATTGGATGAAGAATTGAAAGAAGACAAAGATTTTTTGGTCATCGCCCGCAAGCCGGCGGCAACCATGACCACCCATCAAGTGAAAAGCAGTTTGCGTCACGTCCTGCGATTAGCAGGAATGTTGAAATAAATTACTTAGAACAAAAAACTGAATACCAACCACCTCGACGACCCTTGGCGGCGTCTATCCTTATAAATAGAAGTGAGGGTTTATTTTGAAAAAAAGTAAGCGATTCCTGCTGCTGGCAGGGATAATGTCCTTAACACTGTTTTTGGCAGCGTGTGGAACCGAGCCGATTACCTCTCAAAGCGAAGGATTTTGGGATGGAATCGTCATTTATAACTTCTCCCGGATCATCATTTGGCTGTCGGAAATCTTCGGAGGGAACTACGGGGTCGGCATCATCCTCTTCACTGTATTGATCCGGATCATTTTGTTGCCGCTGACTCATTTTCAAACAAAGAGCATGCGCAAAATGTCCGATGTCAATCCGCAGCTGCAAGAGCTGAGAGAACAGTACTCCGCACGGGACACTGAAACACAGGAAAAGTTGCGGGAAGAAACGGCACGTTTATATGAAGAAGCCGGCGTCAACCCGTACATGGGCTGTCTGCCGCTTTTGGTTCAAATGCCGGTATTGATTGCTTTGTACCAGGCAATCAGCCGTACTCCGGAATTGAGTTCAGGGGATTTCCTTTGGACCAACCTGGGGCAGCCGGATCCGTTCTTCATCTGGCCGATTCTGGCAGCGGTCTTCACATTGACCAACTCCAAATTGACCCAGATGAGCAACCCGGCACAAGAAGGCGCAGCGTTGATGACGTACATGATGCCAATCATGATTTTGTTCATCAGTATTTCCCTGCCGAGCGCGTTGTCTTTGTACTTCGTTGTGAGTAACGCGTTTTCAGTGGCACAAACGTTGTTGTTGAACAATCCGTTCAAAATCAAGCGTGAACGCGAAGAAAAAGAAAGAGCCGAACAAGAACGCGAGCGCGAAAGAAGACGGGCGCTCAGAAGAGCCCGCAAGACGGGACGCAACGTCAAAAAATAAGTTCTCCTCTTTTCACACTGCTTTTTCGTGGTAAAATGGAAGTGATTCACATACGCGGAAAGAATGGAGGAAAACGAGTTGATAGATAAATACACTGCTCAAGCGCCGACAACCGAAGAAGCCATCGAAAAAGGGTTGAAAGCTTTGGCTTTGACACGTGATGAGGCAATCATCGAAGTGGTGGAAGAAGGCAAAAAAGGCTTCCTCGGCATCGGGCAGAGGGATGCCGTGGTTACCGTCAGACGGAAAGAAACCAAGAGTTTATTGGACCAGATTCTTCCTCAAAATCCAGAACAAGACCAGCCGAAAGAAACGGAATCTCCTGTTTCAGAAGAACCGGCCGAACCGGAAGCCGCTGTCGAAGAGACGGAGCGTGTCCAGCCGGAAGTGGTCGACACAGAAGCGGAAGATTGGGACGAAGAAGATGAGGAAGAGTTCGACGAGGAATTGTCGGAGCATCCAGAGACGGTGGACGACCAAACGGCGATTCAAAAAGTGAACGATTATTTGAAAGCCATCAGCGAAGTGATGGGCGCCGGACCGGTTGATGTGGAGATCGAGCAGGAAGGCAGCCGGGTGTACTTCAACATGACTACGAAAAAAGCCGGCATCATCATCGGCCATCATGGAAAAGTGTTGAACGCCCTGCAATCTCTCGCTCAAGTTCAGTTGCACAAATATGCCAGCCGCAAGCTGACGGCGATTGTCGATGCAGAAGGGTACCGGAAACGTCGGGAAGAAACCCTCCGCAATCTGGCCAACCGCACAGCGAAGAAAGTCAGCCGCACCAAACAACCTGTGGTGTTGGAGCCGATGCCTGCCTTTGAACGGAAATTAATCCACCGGGTATTGAGTGCAAGCGAAGACGTCACCACCCATTCAGAAGGAAAAGAACCACACCGCTATTTGGTTGTGGAGCCGATTATCGAGAAAAAATCGATATTGAACAATTAAACATATCAAGAGAGGCTGTCTCAACACGAGACGGCCTCTTTTTATCTCTGTATCGACTTTTGGAAGGGTTAAATCTATAATGAGGAAGAATCCATTCGAGTGGAAATTTAGAAAAGATGAGCGGGTAGATATAATGGACATGCAAGAAGTGATTGAACTGGTCAACACAAACCGGGGAACGGGTAGGAAGGAAAGTTTGAACCGGATGAAACGGTTGGTGGAACTCATCGGCAACCCTCAGAAGGACTTGAAATTCATCCATATCGCGGGCACCAATGGAAAAGGATCGACTTCCGCGTTTATGGAAGCTATCTTGCGGACAAGTGCCATCAAAACAGGATTGTACACTTCGCCGCATTTGGTACGGTTGAACGAACGAATCCGGATCGATGGCCGGGAAATCACGGATGCAGAGTTGATTGAAACAACTGAAACAGTCCGTGAGGCGGTTGAACAAGTGGAAGAAGAGCTGAATGAGCGGCTGTATGCGTTCGAAATCTTGACTGCTGTAGCATTCCTTTACTTCCAGAAACAAGGCACAGAACTGGTCATTTTGGAAACAGGAGTCGGCGGAAGACTGGATGCCACCAATGTGATTGATGAATCGGAAGTATCCATCATCACCGCCATCGGTATGGATCATATGAAAGTTCTCGGGGAGACCTTGGAAAAAATCGCCCAAGAAAAAGCAGGAATCGTGAAACCGAATGGGGCCTTGGTGACGTATCCGCAAAACGAAGCAATCGAAAAGATTTTTGAAGTGCGGTGCCGGGAACAAGCAGCTGACTGGACAGCGGTAAAACGGCAAGACGTTCGTATTACCGCATCGTCTATTGAGGGGCAACGGTTTGAGTACAAAGGGATGGGCGATTTCGCCATTCGCATGATGGGAGAACATCAAGTATACAATGCGGTGACAGCTATGGAAGCTGCATGGAAACTGCAGGAAAAAGAGTGGCCGATCAAAGACGCCCATATAAAAGAAGGACTGGAAAAAGCATTTTGGCCGGGACGGATGGAAAAAGTAGCGGTTGAGCCGCTCGTCATTTTGGATGGCGCCCACAACCAACAAGGCGTGGAGATGCTGGAGAAGAACCTGAAAACACTGTTTCCGGGCAAAAAACTGAATTTCCTTGTCGGGATGATGCAGGATAAAGCGTACCGCAAGATGATCCGCCTCATGGAACCGATGGCCGATCGATTCTTCTTGCTGGCGCCGAATTCTGAACGAGCGTTGGATGCCCAAACATTGAAAGAAAAACTGGCGGAAGAGGGGATAGACGCCCAAGCATTTGCTGCGCCGCAAGAAGCAGTGGAGTATATCCGGCACAACCTTGCCAAAGAGGAGATTGTGGTGGTATTCGGATCGTTGTACTTGGTGGGAGACATGAAGCAGGCATTCGAAGAAACAGAATAGCGTTGAAAGCGGGGAACAATACGTTCCTCGCTTGTTTTGTAACCGGTTAGAGAAAGGGTATACACAATGAAATACAAACTGCTATAATGAAACCGTATACTGAAATAAGATAAGAAAGGAAGAACAGCATGCAGCAACCTGATTTGAAAGTCACTTCGAAGAAATTGCGGAACGATTGATCGACGGGTTCCAAGGCGAAGAACTGAACGAAGAGTCGGTTGCATTGACGATAAAACACTTCCCTGGCGGAGGAGCACGCGAGAACGGGTTTGACCCTCACTACAAAGAAGGGAAATGGAACGTATACCGTACAGAAGGCAGCTTGGAAAAATACCACCTGCCTCCATTTGTGGAAGCGGCGAAACACAACCCGTCTTCCATCATGCCATATTATTCCGCTCCAAGCATCGAGAAAAGCCATTACCAGTCATTTGACGGCAAACTGATTCCGTTTGAAGAAGTCTCGGCATGGCGTTCAACGAATACATTTTGAATGACCTTCTGCGTGACCAACTCGGCTTCACCGGGTACATCAACTCTGACACCGGAATCGTCGGAGACATGGACTGGGGCGTGGAAAACCTGCCTGTTTCAGCCAAATTTGCTAAAGCCGTCAATGCCGGACCGACATCATCGCCGGAACCTATGACGTGCACGAATTGAAAAAAGCGGTCGACAACAAGTGGATCCCTGAAGAGCGCATCGATGCGGCCAACAAACGCTTGTTGAAAGAGATGTTCCAGCTGGGCTTGTTCGACGAAAACACTTATGTCGACAACCAGGCGTCACTGGACGCTCTCAAAGACACCGCCCGTCATGAAAAAGCGTACGAAGCGCACTTGAAATCCGTCACTTTATTGAAAAACGATGGCACGCTGCCGCTTCAAGATAAAAAATCTACATCGAATCGTTCCACAAAGATCCGAAAAAAGCAGACACCTACACACAAAGAGCCGTGAAAGCAGCGCAGTCGTTGAGCTTAGATCTTGTCTATGATTACAAAGAAGCGGACGTGGCAGTCTTGTTCCTGCGTCCAGAAAGCGGCGATTACTTCAATGCCACACCTGGATTATTGGAACTGGAAATCTGTGAGAACAAGACAAACATCGCCATGAACGGAGACTCTTACACTGAGACCACCGTCAGCAATTTGAACCGTTACTTTGAGATTGCTGACTACATGCACGCAAACAACGGAAAAGTGGTCACCAGCATCAACATTACCCTGCCGTGGATTTTGGGCAACGTGGAAAATGTGTCCGATGTGTTGATTGCCGGCTATGATACATTGGAAAAGGCACAGTTGGAAGTGATGATTGGAGCCCACAAACCTCACGGGAAATTGCCGATTACGCTGCCGAAGAACAGCCAGGTCATCGCCGTGGACGAATTCGGAAAATGTGTGACCTGCAACGACGTCCCGGGGTACGATAAAGACAAGTACTTGCGTGAAGGCATGACGTATGCTTACGAAGATGCAGCCGGAAATGAGTACAAATTGAATTTTGGATTAACGGATTAAACGCAAAAAGGTTGATGGACTGAAAAACAGTCCATCAACCTTTTTTTGTGCAATAAATAGTCAACTTTTATGCCAACAACAACAAACTCAATGCCATGATGGCCATCCCGCTGATGAGTCCCCAGATGGCGATGTGGTGTTCGGCGTATTTTTCCGCAGTCGGAAGCAGCTCATCGAGAGAGATGTAGACCATGATTCCGGCGACACTGGCGAACGTGATGCCGAATAGGGTGTCGCTGATGAACGGCCGGAGAACCGTAAATCCCACGATGGCTCCCAACGGTTCCGCCAAACCGGAAAGAAAACTGTATTTGAATGCCTGGCGTTTGCTTCCGGTGGAGTAATAAATCGGGACAGACACGGAAATTCCTTCCGGGATGTTATGTATGGCCACCGCTACAGCGATGCTGACCCCGAGAGCCGGATCGTCCAAAGCACTGATGAACGTGGCAAGGCCTTCGGGAAAATTGTGAATCGCAATAGCCAATGCAGAAAATATCCCCATCCGCAGCAATTCTCCATTGTCTTCACCCAGCTGTTGTGTGTGCATGTCTTCCACTCCGCGGGCTTCGTGCGGGTTTTCAGGGCCCGGAACGAGCTTGTCGATTAAAGCCATGACGGCGATGCCGCCAAAGAACGCCAATGTGGTATACCAATACCCGGTGGTTGCCCCGTAGACCGATTCCAATGTTTGCCGGGCCTTAGGAAAAATTTCAATCATGGAGACATAAATCATGACCCCGGCAGAAAAACCCAATGCGCCCGATAAAAAACGTACATCAATCTTTTTTGAGAAAAACGCAAAAGCACTCCCTATACCGGTAGACAGTCCGGCAAAAACGGTGAGCCCAAATGCGAGTAAGACGGCTTGCCATTCAAAAGACTCCATGCTGCTCTCCTTTCTGATAACGTGAATTGTGATAATTATAGACAGTATACAAGAAAGTCCAAAAAAAAGAAACGAATCCGTCACACATTCGATTAAATTAATAAATAAAACGCTTGCACTTTTGGTGGAAATGGTTTAAAGTTGAGTTGTAAAGACGACTTGTATATACAAGTTAACAAAGGAGGAGGAACATGCATGGCCGATTTTAAGCAGGATGCGCAAGAACTGTTGGATGCAATTGGCGGAAAAGACAACATTTCTGCAGTCACTCACTGTGCTACTCGGATGCGGTTTGTATTAAATGAGCCGGACAGAGCGGATGTCGATCGAATCGAAAAGATTCCTTCCGTCAAAGGAACATTCACTCAGGCTGGTCAGTTTCAAATTATTGTAGGCAACAAGGTTGCGGACTTTTATAATCAATTCTCATCTATCTCTGGGGTGGAAGGGGTCTCGAAAGACGACGTCAAATCCGCAGGGAAACAAAACATGAACTGGCTGCAGCGTGCGATGGCTACTTTGGCAGAAATTTTCGCGCCGCTCATCCCGGCGATTGTGGTCGGGGGTCTGATTTTAGGATTCCGAAACATTTTGGAAGCGGTACAGTTCAGTGCGCTGGGCGGTCAGACAATCGTAGAAACTTCACAGTTTTGGAACGGGGTCAACGCGTTCCTGTGGCTGCCGGGTGAGGCGATCTTCCACTTCCTGCCGGTTGGGATCACGTGGAGCATCACCCGGAAGATGGGGACAACGCAGATTCTTGGGATTGTCCTTGGGATTACATTGGTTTCTCCGCAGCTCTTGAACGCGTACGGCGTTGCCGGAGCAACCGCAGCGGATATTCCGGTATGGGATTTTGGATTTGCACAAATTCAAATGATTGGGTATCAAGCACAAGTGATTCCAGCAATGTTGGCCGGATTCTTGCTCGCTTATTTGGAAAGAGGGCTGCGCAAAGTCATTCCGGAAGCCATTTCGATGATTTTCGTCCCATTATTCGCCTTGATTCCAACCGTATTGGCGGCTCACTTGATTTTGGGGCCAATCGGCTGGCAAATCGGAGCTTGGATTTCTGACATCGTGTACGCTGGTTTGACAAGTTCCTTCAACTGGGTCTTCGGATTCATCTTCGGAGGATTGTACGCACCGCTTGTCATCACTGGTCTCCACCATATGACGAACGCCATCGACTTGCAGCTGATTGCTGACTTCAACGGAACCATTTTGTGGCCGATGATTGCTTTGTCCAACATCGCGCAAGGTTCCGCTGTATTGGGAATCATCTACTTGCACCGCGGAAACAAACGGGAAGAACAAATCTCCATCCCGGCCATGATTTCTTGTTACTTGGGTGTAACGGAGCCGGCGATGTTCGGGATTAACATCAAATATGTCTACCCGTTCGTGGCAGCGATGATTGGTTCTGCCATCGCAGGCATGATGTCCACAATGTTCAACGTCACTGCAAACTCCATCGGGGTTGGTGGACTGCCGGGCATCTTGTCCATTCAAACACCATACTGGCTTTGGTTCGCACTTTGTATGGCTGTGGCAATCGTGGTACCATTTGTTCTGACGGTTCTCTTCGAAAAGAGAGGCATCATGACAAAATGGAAAAACGAAAACTTGCCGATACCAAAACTTGGACAATAAGTCTTTCAGTCTAGATAGAATAAAAGATAAGCTGAGATCTCGGTCTCAGCTTTTTTTCAAGAAAGGAATGGAACCATGACACATTTTCAAGACAAAGTGATTTATCAAATTTATCCAAAATCGTTTAAGGACACAACTGGAAACGGGATCGGTGACTTACAGGGGGTCATCCGCCAACTTCCTTACTTAGAAGATCTGGGTATAGACATGATTTGGCTGAACCCGTTCTATAAGTCACCTCAACGCGACAACGGGTATGATGTGGCCGATTATAAATCTGTCGATCCGATGTTCGGAACAATGGATGATTTTGACCAACTAGTGAAAGCGGCTGACAAACACGGCATTTCGTTGATGCTGGATATGGTCTTGAACCACACATCAACAGAACACGAATGGTTCCAACGGGCATTGAAGGGGGAAAAGAAATACCAAGATTACTATATCCTCCGCGATCCGAAACCGGATGGCAGCCTGCCGACCAACTGGGCATCCAAATTTGGCGGACCGTCCTGGGCACCGTTCGGCGATACAGGAAAGTATTACCTCCACTTGTTTGACGTCACTCAAGCCGACTTGAATTGGCGCAACCCGGAAGTGCGGCAGGAAATGTTTGACGTAGTGAACTTTTGGTTGGAAAAAGGGGTCAAAGGGTTCCGGTTTGACGTGATCAACTTGATTGGAAAAGACGAAGACTATGTTGACGCAGATGACGGTGTAGGCAAATACTTATACACCGACCGGCCGTTGACCCATGATTTCCTGCAGGAATTGAACCGGGAAACATTTGGCAAGTACGATGACATCATCACTGTTGGAGAAATGAGTTCCACGACGGTCGAAAACGGCGTCAAATACTCTAATCCCGACCGCGATGAGTTGTCCATGATTTTCAGCTTCCACCATTTGAAAGTAGACTACAAAGATGGCGAGAAATGGACATTGGCGCCTTTTGATTTCCAAGAATTGAAACAAATCTTGGACGAATGGCAGACGGGTATGTCCGATGGCGGAGGATGGAACGCTTTGTTCTGGAACAACCATGACCAGCCGCGTGCAAACAGCCGCTTCGGGGACGTTGAAAACTATCCGGTGGAAACGGCCACGATGTTGGCACAGACGATGCATTTGCTGCGCGGGACACCGTATGTCTATCAAGGCGAAGAAATCGGGATGACCAACCCGGATTACCCTGAGCTGGATCACTTCGTCGATGTTGAAACACACAATGCCTACCACGAGTTGAAAGAAAAGGGACTCCCGCATGAAGAAGCGATGAATATCATCCGTGCCAAATCCCGAGACAACGGCCGGACACCGATGCAATGGAACACGAATCTCCATGCCGGCTTCACGGAAGGCACGCCGTGGATCGATGTGGCGCCGAACCACACCCACATCAACGTGGAAAACAGCAAGGTCAGCCAAGAAATCCGGGACTACTACAAGCGCTTGATCCGTCTGCGGAAAGAATTGCCGATTGTGTCCAAAGGAGACTACCGCGGCATCTTGCTCGACCATCCGAGTGTCTATGCGTATGTGCGTGAATGGGAAGGGCAACAGTTACTGGTCTTGAACCACTTCTATGCCGAACCGGACACGGTCGAGATTCCAGATGAGTTCTTGAACAAAGAAGCGGAAATGATCATCGGAAACAGCGGCGAGCGTACATTGGAAAAAGAATTCCAAGTAGGCCCGTATGAAACAGTTGCGTTCTTGTTGAAATAAACCGCTGGTTGCGTACGACCAGAGAAAATAATGCAAAAAAACACCGCGAATCTCTTACACGATAAGGATTTGCGGTGTTTTTTGTTATTAAAATTCGTCTTGTTTCAAGTACGCCAATGCGTATTGAGCGTAAAGTTCCGCGCCGACAATCATGGCGTCTTCATCGATGTTGAAACGGCCGTGGTGATGCGGCCATTCCGAATCTTTTTCCGGGTTTCCTGAACCGACCAATGCAAAGGCTCCCGTGCACTCTGCCATGAAGTAGCCGAAATCTTCGCCGCCCATCGTTGGCGGTTCGTTGTAGATTCCGTCTTCGCCGAAAGAGTCCACTGCAACTTTTTGGACCAATTTGGCAGTTTTCTCTTCGTTGTTTACCGGCTCCGTCATACGGGTATATTCGAAGTTGACAGTTGCGCCGTTTGCTTCCGCCAATGCTTCCGCATAGCTGCGCAGCGTGTCTTCCACCGTTTGGCGCACGTCGTTGTCGAAGGTCCGGACTGTACCTTCCATGACGGCATCTTCCGCGATGACATTGAAGCGCTGACCGATTTCCGCTTTTCCGATGGTTACCACTGCGGATTTCAATGGATCAATTTTACGGGATACGATGGACTGGACGTCTGCAATGTACTGACCTGCAATCACTGCTGCGTCCACAGTGAGATGCGGTGTCGCCGCATGTCCGCCTTTTCCTTTGAAGTGAACTTTGAAAATGTCTGCGGCGGCAAAGGAAGGGCCTGGTGTGCAGGAAACTTTACCCGCCGGTCCTTGGCTCCAAATATGGATGCCGAAGACGTTGTCAATGCCTTCGATGGCGCCTTGTTCAATCATTTTTTTTGCGCCTTGGGCGATTTCTTCTGCCGGCTGGAACAAAAAGCGGACCGTTCCAGGAATTTCTTCTTTAACAGAGTTCAATGCTTTAGCCGCTGTCAACAGCATAGCTGTGTGGGAGTCATGGCCGCACGCATGCATCTTGCCTTCAAAAGAAGAGCGGTACGCCAAGTCATCAGAAAGTTCTTGAACAGACAAGGCGTCCATGTCGGCACGCAAGGCCACTGTTTTTCCGGGTTTTCCGCCTTTGAGTTCCGCAATGACACCGGTTGGTTCGGTCAAGCGGTAAGGGATGCCCCAGGCTTCCAATTTTTCAGCCACTTTTTTGGTGGTTTCCACTTCTTCGAAGGACAATTCAGGGAATTGATGCAAATCACGTCGGAACGCAACCATCAGTTCTTCATTTTCACGGATAAAGTCTTTAATTGTTGCTTCAATCATGTTTTGAGCCATACGTCTTCTCCTTTAATGGAACATTCATTTTTATTTCTGCATTTCCTCATGATTCAATTGTATCCCTAACATTAAAACCAAATGAGCAGATTGTCAACCGCTAATTTTGTTTAAATACTGAGACTTATAAGAAAATAAATAGCGGTTGACCTCCAAGGTGCATTAGAATAGAATGAGAAATACATCGAATCGCTCGATGATAATGGTGACTGAGAGAGTCAGTAAAATGAGGGGTAGAAAAAAATGAATAGTTTGGCCGCTTTGACCATCATATTGGTGGTATTTGCTGTAGGCGACATGTTGGCAGTGAGGACAAAAAGTATTATTTCCATGCTCTTTTTCGCATCTGCATTCTTTATCGTAGCTTTTTGGTTGGGACTGCCGCCGACCATCTTTGGTGATTCCACTTTACTGGCAATCGGACAAGTGTTGATCACCATGCTGTTGGTGCATATGGGAACGATGTTGAATATCCGGCAGCTTAAGGAACAATGGAAAACAGTCATCGTGGCCGTTCTTGCCATCATCGGTGTGGCCGTGGGTATTTTGGTCCTTGGTTCACCGATTGTTGGAATTGAAACAGCGTTGGTATCCGCTCCGCCTGTTTCCGGAGGGGTGATCGCCGGAATCCAGATGGCTGAAGCAGCAACAGCTTTGGGACGCGAAGATTTAGCAGTACTGGCGTCTTTGTTGGTTGTCGTACAAGGTTTCGTGGGGTATCCATTGGCCTCTTTGTTCTTGAAGAAAGAAGCTGTCCGTATCCAAGGGCAGTATAGAGCGGGTGCACTCAGTCAGAAAGTCGATGCAGACCCCACTCAGGAAAAAGAAAAGAAACCATTGTTTCCCAAATTGCCTGCTGCATACGAATCCGCGAATTATTTTTTAGCTAAAACGGCTTTGGTTGCCTTACTGGCGACGTTCGTATCAGGTGTGATAAACGAAAGTGTTGGTTTCCGCTTGATGGATGCCAACATCATGGCATTGTTGTTGGGAATTATATTCAGTGAAATCGGATTTTTGGAAAAAGAAATCTTGATTAAGTCCAACTCATTTGGAATTTCAATGGCTGCTTTGACAAGTGTGATTTTGTCCACACTTTCCGCAGCGACGCCGGACGTGTTGCGCAGCTTGCTGCTGAGCATCTTGATTGCTTTGGCATTTGGGACCGTCGGGATTCTGTTGTTCTCGTTCATCGCCAGCAAGATATTCAAAATGTCCATCTGGATGGCTTTTGGTATCGGGATTTCCGCCTTGTTTGGTTTTCCGGGAACGTTTATTGTCTCGCAGGAGGTTGCTGATTCCGTGGGGCAGGATTTAGAGGAACGGAATGCTATCCTCGATCACATACTGCCTAAAATGTTGGTATCAGGATTCGTCACCGTCTCCATCGGTTCGGTTGTATTGGCCGGTATTGCCGCTTCCTTCCTTTCAGCTTTATAAACACCAAAGCAACCCGGAAAAGCTCCGGGTTGCTTTTTTGTGTATAGAACATTTTGTGTTTCCTCCTAAACCGGATACAATAAAGATACGTCACTATCAAAAGAGAAAGAGGAGAAGGATGTATACAAAAGAGGATTTGAAACGTCAACTGCACGAGCTGGGAATCGACCTCAAAGGAACCGTGTTGGTCCATTCTTCCTTCAAAAGCATGGGAGAAGTGGAAGGCGGGCCGGACACGGTGCTCGATGCGTTGTCTGAGCATATGAAAGACGGGCTGCTGGTGCTCCCCACGCACACTTGGCGGTACATAAATGCGGATAACCCCAACTTCTACGTGGATTCTTCACCCACCAATGTGGGAATTCTCACCGAGCTGTTTCGTCAGCGGGAAGGTGTGAGGCGGTCCTGGCACCCTACGCATTCGGTGGCGGCGCTCGGAAAAGATGCAACGGAGTTTACGCGTGGAGACGAGCAATTCGACACACCTTGCGCACGCGGGTCTGCATGGGGGAAACTGCTGGACCGAAAAGCGCAAATTATGTTGGTGGGAGTGGACTTAAGAAGGAATACCTTTATTCATGGAGTGGAAGAATGGGTGGATATTCCGGGACGATTGACCGACAGCCGCGAACAGCTGTATACACATCTTCCGGACGGCACTAAAATTTCCGTTCCATCCAGAAGACATACAGGGGTGTCGTGGTCCGAGCATTTTTGGAAAGTGGACGAAGTCTTGCAAGAGACAGGAGCGATGCATTTGGGTCGGTTGGGGGACGCCGAAGTACGGGTATGTGATACGGTCAAACTCACCGCCGTTCTCACAGAAATGCTCGCGGCAGACCCGGAGATGTTTTCCGACAACGAACCATTGAGCGACGAAATGCGTTATTTTTTCCATGAGTCTACTGCACAGGAGGAATGACCAGTAAATCCGTACTTAAAAAAGGAGGGCAATACACGATGAACGAGTCTATGAAAACAGAAAATATCGAGCGTTATTTTCAAGAAATCGGGAAAACGGCAGAGAAAAATGTGGGGTACATCGATCCAAAGATCTCGCAATATATGTTGTGGGGGGCGTTTGCGTCTTTCAAAATGAAAAATTACTTAATCGCGTTTTACCCGGATGAGATTGTCTTTGTGGGGATCACCATGATGGGCAAACTGTCTGATGAACACTTTTCCATCCCAAAAGACGAAGTGGAATCCATGACCGTTAAAAAAGGTCTGATACAGTACAAGATTGTGATTAAAGCGGATGGCAAGAAACTGCCTCTTAAATGCAACAAAAAAATATTGGGTGCCCCGTGGCAGAAAGAGCACATTGCTTTCTTGGAAAGTGTAGATTGGTATCAATAACACCGAAAAGAGGAGAGAGACTATGTCCCAAAAATATGAGACGTTGTTTGAGCCGTTGATGCTTCCGAATGGGGTCACATTGAATAACCGGTTGGTGATGGCCCCGATGACCACGCAGTCTTCCTTTGTGAACGGAATGGTCACGACCGATGAAATCCTTTATTACAAAAGACGTTCCAAGGGATTGGGAGCAGTGATTACCGCCTGTGCCCACGTTCAGGAAAATGGACGCTTTGCCGGATCACCGAGCGCAGCCACCGATGCCCACATACCGGGGCTGGCCAAGATGGCCCGTGCCATCCAGGAAAATGGAGCCAAAGCGATTTTACAGGTTTTCCATGTCGGCCGGATGGGGGACACACGAAGTCTGCGCGGGGAGCACCCGGTCAGTGCGAGCGCCGTTCCGGCTCTTCGTGAAGAGGCGGAAGTGCCGCGTGCATTGACGACGGAAGAAGCTTACGAAATGGTTGAAGCTTTTAAAGAAGCCGTGAGAAGAGGGATTCAAGCTGGATTTGACGGAGTGGAAATTCATGGAGCAAACACCTATTTGATTCAACAGTTCTTCTCTCCTCATTCCAACCGCCGGGAAGACCATTGGGGCGGTACATTGGAAAAACGAATGGCATTGCCGTTGGCGGTGGTGAAAGCGGCCAAAGATGCCGTTGAGACCTACGCGGACCGGCCGTTTATTCTAGGGTATCGTTTTTCTCCGGAAGAGCTGGAAGAACCAGGCATCACAATGGACGACACCCTTGCTTTGGTCGACGAGTTGAAGCGGACAGGATTGGATTACTTGCACATTTCTACCGGAGATGTGATGCAGACGTCCATTCGGAATAAATCTCAAAAAAAGCCTGTTGTGCAGGCGATTGCAGAAGCGGTGAATGGGGAAATTCCGTTGATCGGTGTCGGCAGCATTCATACTCCGGAAAAAGCGGAAGAAGCACGAAAAATGGGAATGGACTTGATTGCACTTGGCCGGGCGCTTCTAGTGGACCCGGATTGGGCTGTGAAAGTACAAGAAGGCCGTCCCGGTGATATTCGTCACATCCTCAAGCAAAGCGATCCAGAGCAGGCGGAAGACGCCGCATTGCCGGATGCGATGTGGGAATACCTCCTAAGCCGACCGGGATGGGTAGAAATTGAGGAGTAAGGAACTGGTAGTTTTTGTAACGAGAAAGTTTTAAAACTTTTAGTTATGCATTTCTTTTTATGTGTGGTACACTGGTGTTAACATATTGTAAGAGTTTACGAACGAACTGTGTGATGCACTTCCGAATCGGACCTTGAGCAATTATGTGAAAATAGTTTGTGCTTAAGGCACGAGGAGGAATTTAATTATGGAACAAGGTACAGTGAAATGGTTTAACGCAGAAAAAGGTTTTGGATTCATCGAACGTGACGGAGCAGACGATGTATTCGTACACTTCTCCGCTATCCAAGAAGAAGGATTCAAATCTTTGGATGAAGGCCAAACAGTAAACTTTGACATCGAAGAAGGCAACCGTGGACTTCAAGCAGCAAACGTTGTTAAAGCATAATTGATTAAAAATTCAAAAGGCAACGGCATGAAAAACATGCCGTTGCCTTTTTCTTTATCTCTTTCAGAATTGTCTATTGCAAAGGACCCGGTCCGCGGCGGCGCGCAAAATCCACGAAACGGAACTTGTCTAGACGATGGCGGGATTCGGTGTATTGGAACAAGGTGGTGTCTTCCAAATGCACATCGCTTCGAATGACGACCACGTGAGTGTCCCCATGCAAAGCGAGCAGCTCCCGATCTTCTTTTGTGACCGGTTCGACCGTGAATTCTTTGCGGGCATACCCGATTGTCAGCCCCAACTCATTTTCCAAGTAATCATACAAAGATTGTTCTGCAGCCTGACTTGGGATGGAAGGGACAACGGAGGTCAATAAGTAGTCTTTGTCCAATATGATGGATTCGTCGTCCACCTTTCGCAGCCGAACAATGCAGTGCGCTTCGGTATCTTGGGGAACTCCCAGAAATTCCGATACACGCGAAGGAAGCTGTTGCACTTCGTTTTGGATGACAAGTGTTTCACTGGCTATGTTTTGCGCTTTCTGCAGCTCCTTGTAGCTGGTCAAGCCTGAAATAGGGAAGTCAAAACGTTTCACATCCAGGACAATGGACCCTTTCCCCTGCTGCTTTTGGATATAGCCGTTTTCCAACAGCAACGTCAAAGCTTTCCGAATTGTTTCACGTGAAACATTGTACTTTTTCGCCAAGGCGTTTTCGCTCGGAAGCAAATCTCCCGGCAGGTAATCTTGATTCAGAATCGCAGACTCCAAATCAAAAAAGATTTCATTAAATTTACTCATGGTGTGCCCATCCTTTAAAACTTTTTACTGTAAAAAGCCTTTTCCATATTCATTCTAGCACAAATATCCGTGTTTAGAAATCTCATGAGCAAACAGCGAAACCGGCGAAAACTATGTGTAAAATAGTTGTCGGAAAGTAAAATAGTAGGGTAAGAAATTAAAGTAGACAAAAAGGAAGAAGACCCTTAATCTAGAGATAACCACAAATCCAGAAAAGAGGTCTTCTTATGAATCAAATTATAGCAGAAATTGCCAGTATATTAAAGGATTCTGAAACATTATTAGACAGTGAAATACGATTAGATCAATACCTTCCAAAAGTCATGTGTGAGCTGGTTTCCAAAGCAATCGAGATGATTGATTTGGAATTAATTCATACTTATAAAGAAAAAGGATACGATATACAGAAAACAATGAAACGTACCGTTCAGTTCTCTTACGGGGCTGTTGAGATTAG
>NZ_AUCD01000022.1 GCF_000429585.1 Atopococcus tabaci DSM 17538 | reverse complement strand
TGAGGAAGTTGAATAGGTTTACGTCCACATTTTTGTTTGTTTTCTTTGTATTCTAGATAAATATCGATCGCTGTTTTACCCGTTTTCAACTTCCTGATTACTCTGTAGACTGCTTCATGACCTCGCTTAAGCTTTTTAGCAATCTCGCGACCACTGAGATTAATGGCAAAGTATTCTTCTATGAATATGAGTTCTGTTTTGGTAAGATGGGTGTACGACATGTATGGTGCACTCTCCTTAGCTTTGGTAGGTTAATTTGAGTGTATCATAACATGTCTTTTTTCTGTCTCGCTTAATTATACAATCCACGATTTATAAATCTTGGATGGCGGTGCTGACCTGTAGTAATAAGTAATATACAAACTCCGCAAAACTCTAAAACTGTAAAATAGGCGTTTAGTATGTGTGTTTTATGCCTAATATATGCCTATTTTCAATTTTTTCTTTTTTTAACGGTTTTATAGATTACTTATTACCTTCAGGGTTAAAACGTTGGTGCCATTGGGTTTTCAAGGTAATCTACGATAGATTACTTACAGATTACTTATTACCTTTTATAGATTACCTACAGATTACCCTTAGATTACTTATTACCTTTTTTCATCCTCTTAAAACCTTGTCTTGCTTTACCGCTTCTTGGTAATTTGATGGTTTTTCTCTCCCAATCATCCAATCCATTGATGGCCATGCCGATTTTTTTCGCCAAACTATTCTGCCTTAAGTCCATATCCCCGACAGAACGCTGCATCAACTCAGCAAGAACTTCTTTGGTAGTGATTCTGTCTCTCTCCATGGTTTCTTCGCTGAAATGCGGTTCATCTATCTCATGCCATTCTCGACCTTGGATGAATACTTGATTGATGTAACTGGCTCTATCTATTTGGCTATGTTCATACCAATCAACAGGAATGGGGAAGTCCAGATATTCACGGATGTCTTCTTGCAATGGATCCTCTGCCTGGTTCTCTTTCTGTCTCTCCAACGCAACTTTCGCTGCTTCTTCCGATAATGTGAGTCCTTTGCCTTCCTTGTATTTAGTCTTAAACAGATGCAAAGCCTCAGCCCATATTTGGTGACGGATTTTATCCAAAGAACCGTCAAATGGTTTCTTCTTCTGTTCTGATGCATTGGCAATGACAGGCCAGAAACGCCTGTTTCCGGTCGCATCCTTTAAAGAAGCGTAGTCATTTGTGGTTCCTGCAAAGACCACATGCCGTTTTACTTTGATGTTGTTCTTTGCATATGGCTTTCTATAGTTGTCTTCTGTACGACTTAGAAAGTTTTTGGCTCTGTCTAAATCGGTCCGGCTTAAACTGGCCAGTTCCCCCAGCTCCACAATCCAGTTGTCACTTAACAGCTGCATATCATCTTTGGAGTTCCCCAAGCCTTCCAGTGAATCCGTAAACCACTCAGGAGCCAATCTGGCGAAGAAGGTGGACTTCCCTATTCCTTGAGGTCCGACAACCAGAAGTACATAGTCAAACTTGCATCCAGGCCTGTAAATCCGACTTACTGCAGCGGCAAAGAACAATTCTGCTACTTCTCTTGTGTACAGCTCATCAGGAGCTCCTAAATACTCAATAAGCAGAGAGGAGATACGTTGTTCGCCGTCCCATGTCTCTTTCTCTATAAACTGCTTAACAGGATGGAACGGGTTCATTTCCGCAACTGTAACTACGGCATCTTCCAAGTTCTTTTGCGAAAAAGCCACTTGGTAGCGTTCGTTGATTAGAATCCGTATCTCGGACATGTCTCGGTCTCTAAATTGAGGTTCCAAGACTGTTTCCCATTTCGGCTGCTTGAGCTTTTCGATTTGTTGGTTGAATTGGTTGAAGCCCACCAACCCTTTCAACTCTGGGTCGTTCTGCAGAATCAAACGAGCGTTGTATGGCTCATTTTCTATTTTCCCTGACTTGGTAGTATGCAGCTGATCCAACCAACTTAAATCTTCTTCTTCCGCTTCTTCCAGTTCTTCTGCGAAATCTTCGTTAACGGCGCTGAGGATTAGCCCCCGCCTGGCCTTTGAATCTTCCCTGACAAACTCTGCCATCCGCGTATAGGACGGGAGTTTGTTGACTGGCGTACTGTGGCTTGTCTCAGCATCCAACTCACCAAACAGGTGCAGCCGCACCAAATCGAATGCGTTGGTTAACTTATCGCCTACCGGATCGGTGGCATGATGGCTATATGCAAAGCGGTCTTCATAAATGACCAAACCACCGTGAGAAGAACCATCGGTATAGGTGTAGCGATTCGGCTGAGAGGTTGGTTCATACACATCTTCTAAGAACGTCTCAATGGCTTCATGGATGTCATAGGCTTTGCAGAACGCTCCGACTACTCCATTTTTATCCAGTGGATTTTCAGCTTTTTTGACTTCTCTTTTTAGAATGTCTTTTTGCCTGCTGCTCTTTGGCCAAGACGTGAAATCCTTCCAATCGTCGTATTGCTTTAAGACTTCGTTTGGGTCCAATAACGGCAAATCCTGGTAATCAAAGAAAAACTCGCCATCTTGGGAACAACTCGGCCAGAACATCAAGCGTTCAGCCTGGTACGTTGTATCATCGAACTTATCTACTCCTACAAGATCCGCAACTTTTCGAGCCAAGGGTTCATATTCATCAGGAAATACCGCTTCTTTTAACGGAATGATGATTCGGTATTTTGGTTTTTCTTTTGTATGGCTGTGCGTGGTGTAGATAGCTGCTGCATGTTCGAAAAGCAGCTTAAAGTCTTCCCACAAATCTTCTGTTGCATAATCCGCATCCAATGTAATCAAGCTTCTTGCTTGGACATAACCTTTCTTGCGGATTCCACTTTTCAACCCCGCTCCTACAAAACCGCCAACGTCTTTTATATCGCTTTGTTCGCTTTTGGACATTTTTTGGTATTCTTCTTGCGTTTCATGAGTAATGGTAGGGCGGGATAATAGAGTGAGCATCTCGGACCACATCTTTTGTTTGTTTGTCCATTTTTGAACAGTTCTGCTATTGGCAGCGGCAATGGTTAATGTTGTGTCGTGTTTAAGCGGCGTGATTTCTGATATGTTCATTTGTGTGGTTTGCTGCACTGTATTCTCTATCCCCCTTTTTTTGTTTTCTTCCATAGAATTCGGTATAATGGACTTATACGAAAGCAGTTTCGTATAGTTTCAATTGTATGTGGTTTGAAAACCTTTATTGCAGTTTTCAAAAGACGTTTGTTGCAGCTCCCGGGAAGTGCTGCAGCTTCCAAAAACCGTTTTTCTTTATTCCTTTAAGTTGCATTTCGATGCAGCCCCTACCTCTCCTTGTAGGGGTTTTTTTTATTGCTTTTAACCTGGTAACAGGCTTTTTAAAGCAATGTGGAGGAGCTGCTTTACGAAACTTTTTACGGTCTGTTCATGAAGTAAATCTTTCCGTTTAACTGATCCCGGACTTCCTGTGTAATTTCCACATCCATACGGTCTTCGTTGACAGTTCCAAAATAGAGCAGTGTGGCATTTGCTTTATCAGTAGTTCCGTTGATGCCATCAAAGACCACATCATGCAGCAATAATCCTACTGTCGAAGCCGCTGTCTCTGCAGTATTGGTATTCGTCAATACGGCGTTCTCATTAGCGAAAATATCCGCTCCACCTACCGGAGTTCCGGCTGGGTGGTATTTACGTCCCATGTCATCTGTTAAAGCTCCTGTAGGGTCTACCAAACAGGAAAGTGTCTTATAGGAACTCACGTCCATAAGAATTTGTTTTTTGGCGCCAAATGTTCGTTTGATCAATGTCATTCCTCCAATTTTTTTCGTTGATTAAATCTTGTCTTTCTTCTGAATGCTCCTCCGCATTGCTTGAAGAAACCTGCTACAAAGCTGTTCTACTCTTGTTCTGTTTTGTCTGAAATGGTTTTTCACGTCTATGTTTCACGTCTTCCGAAGAAAAAACCTATAAAAGATTTCTCTTAGAAAACTGTGGTATCCCCATTGCCCCGTGGGTTTATTTAATGTGTTTAGTGAGTTGCATTACATAGTCGAAATTAGAAAACCATCATCCATACGCTTTTAATACCTGCTAGGACCCAGCCCAACGCCAATACTCCTAAAGAAAATATCAATGCGAATATGACTGCTGCGATGAATCCACCGATCACTTTATAAAGCTTTTCCTGCATCTTCTTCACCTTCCTTTTTTAGTTCTTCAATTAGAAATGAGGAAATAATATGGTTGTTTCTTAATTTTTTATTTATCCCTTCCACTTCCGTTGTTTCATTTCCATCCCTCTGTGATTTATCCACGAGATCCAACCCTTCATCGTAAAACTCACGCAATTCTTCCACAATCCAATCCTCTTTGTTCTTATCGCTCTCCACTGCATTAAGTTGCATCCATAGATAATTCGAAAGAACCCTAAATTTAGTGACTTGTTGTTGATAGTGTTCTTTCAAGTTAGCGCTAAAAGCTTGGTCACTTTTTATAAATGCCTGGAGATAAGCTTCCCAAGCTTTATCGTATTCACTATCCAGCCAGTTTCTAAGGTCATTCTTCTTCATGAGTGCCCAACTCCCTCAAAAGTTTCTCAACTGTGTCTTTGCTGTCGCTTATATTGTCAAGATTATCGCTTAACATGCTGAGTAGGATGTGCATATGTCCGGAAATCCTTTGAATTTCATGGTAAGTACGGGAATTGCCTTTATCTTTTCGAGCTTCCTCTTCCACACCTTCCCAGTATTCACTGATCGAGAAGAGCAGCGTATGTGCGTAAGCTTTCCCTTTGTTGATTTCTTCCAACTGCTTCAATGCTTTGTCAATCTGTTTAGTCATTGTGTTATGCTCCTTTAATCTGTTTGATATGGGAGCGGTTTTTTGGTAAGATGATAAAGAAGGTATCTATACCAACGGAACCGCCAAACCGTTTCTTTTGCGCCTATGAGTTGCCGCTCATACGGTGCTATTTTTTTGCTCTGAATTGACTTTCTTCCATTCATGAACCGCTGTGCGTGTAGCGTGGTAAGAAACAAAACCTAAAATGAAACTGATAATCCCAACAGTCACATAAACATACATCCTCTCACCTCCTTAAAGGCTTAGGGAGCCTTAGTACCATTCATCTTCGTCTGCATCACCTACTAGCCCTCTTACTGATTCCAACAAATCTAAACAGTGTCTAGCCTTCATCCGGCTCTCTTCTGCATCTTCACAAGCAGCGATTTCCTGCAGCTCTGCTGCCAGTTCACTTAAATAGTTGTCTAGCATGGCTCTTTCCCCTCCTATTGTTCGTGTTCTTTTAAGAAACGAGTGATTTCAGTTTTGCTAATCATTCTTTTGCCTGACACAACAGAAACCTTCAAGCCGTGTGACTCCCATCTTCGTAATGTTCCGTAACTACACCCGGCCCATGCTGCAGCTTCTTTCATGTTCAACCATTCCCGGCCAACATACGGTTCTTCTCGTTTCTGAAACTCTTCTAAGATGGTTTGCACACTCTCTGCGAGGAGCGTTTCAATTTGTTCCTGCAGTTCATCAGATACACTAACTTTCAATTCTGCTGCCAAAGTTCTTCACCTCTTTCAGCCCTCAATTCTTTTTTGTTTCTTCGCTTTATCTATACTTTTAATAATTTCTTTCTCTTTTTCTTCCTCTAAAGGTTTACGTAGCCATCTGATAAGAGTTACCTCACTAATACCAAGCGCCTCAGCTACTTCCCATTGATAAACCCCTTGCTCTTTTATTAATTCTCGAATGTGGGAATTTGCTTTTTTAACCATTCCGTTCACTCCCTTATATTTTACTAATATTTTCTCTTTCAAACTCAATATACACCTATAAAATACAAATGTCAAACTTATCGCTATTGTTATTTGCATTTTATAAGTTTGAGTTGTATTCTATTATCAGAATATTCTATTAATTAGGAGGTGAGTTATTGAAATTAGAAAGCTATGAACACTTCAAGTCTTTAGGTGACTTCTTTAAGTACGTTAGAAAATCATACAATGTAACAATGACTGATCTTGCTAAGAATTCAGGAGTGTCTCAACCTTATTTGTCGCTGATTGAAAATAATAAGAATATTCCCTCCGATATTGTTATCAGTAAGATTTCGAATGGAATAACAAAGATTACAGAGCAGCAAGAAGATGAAAAAGAGCTTGAAGATATACTCTATCAAGCTAGAAACCATTTTAATCAAGAGAACGTGAAGAAACTTATACTGGCTGCCAATAAAGACTCTGACTATAAAAGGCAGCTTTATCTAGCAGAAAAAACTGTAAACTTGAATCATGTCTTGAATTACTTTTCTATGAAAGAAAAAGTGAAGGAAAACATTAAAAAACGTGAGCAAGGTGAGTTCATAGATCCTGGAGCTGATCTTGCAGGGTATTCCATCAAATTAGATGAAAAAGAACTGACAGAAGATGAAATAAGAAGTTTAGAAACGATGGTTCTTGGTATAAGAGAAAAAAGAAACCAACGCAAATAAGCCCCCTTACATACCCGTTGCCCCGTGGTAGAAAGAGGGATAAGCAATGGCGACTTTTACGAAATACACAAAAAAAGACGGTTCAACTGCATACAAAGTGCAAGGTTATCTGGGAACGGATTCGATGACAGGAAAGCGAGCCCGTATCACAAGACAAGGCTTCAAAACCAAGCGGGAGGCGGAACTTGCCTTTTCCCGATTAAAAGTAGAGTTTTCAGAGGGAAAATATCAACAGCCCACCTACGAAACGTTTGAGGAAATTGCGGAAGTCTGGTTGGAAACTATTTACAAAAACAGCGTAAAAGAAAGTTCTTATGCAAAGGTCCAATCTCTTTTCCGCTTGTATATCCTTCCTGCTTTTGGTCATTTGCGCGTGGAACGGATCCATAAAGCTTACTGTCAGCAAACGGTAGAGAAATGGAGCGAAGAGTACAAAAGTTTCTCTACTATAAAGAATTATGCTTCCCAGGTATTGGATTATGCGGTGTACTTGGATATCATTCATGACAATCCAATGAAGAAAATCTTGATGCCGAAGAAGAAAAAACAAACTGTTCTTGAAGGTGAGACTGAAGAAAAGCTGGAGAACTTTTACACCAAAGATGAACTGCAGCGATTCCTGGAGTCCACTCAAAAGGAGCGGAATCCTTTATGGCCGGTGCTCTTCCGGGTGCTTGCTTTTACGGGATGCAGAAAAGGAGAGGTTTTATCTCTTGAGTGGAGAGATATTGATTTTGAGCAAGGCACTCTCTCCATCAATAAGACATTATCTGTAGGAGAAGATGCGAAGTTAATTATACAGGCACCAAAAACGGAAGCCAGTATCCGTAAAATTTCTTTAGATGACATCACACTTCAAATCTTGAGGGATTGGAAATCTCAGCAAGCAAAAGACTACTTGAAATTAGGTTTCAACACTCTACAGCCTAACCAGCTGGTCTTTCCTAATCAATATAATCGGTACATCCAACCTACTTTGGTGAATTACCGGATGAACCGTGCAATTGAACGAGCGGGATTAAGAGAAGTAACCGTTCATGGTTTGCGGCACACACACTGCAGTCTACTATTTGAATCAGGCAGTGTTTCTTTTGAGGAAGTAAAGGAACGATTAGGCCACTCAGACATTCAAACAACGTTGAACATCTACACGCACGTTACGCAGCAAACCAAAGAAGAGACAGCAAAGAAGTTTGCCAGCTACATGGTTTTAATTTTCAAGAATGTTTCCTGAAACGATATGGGCGTAAAGATAGACGTGGAAAACTAATTCACCTTCTCTACTAAAGAAAAAAGGTTGATATATCAAGGTTTATCAAAGCTTATTGAAACCTTCAGAAGAAAATCATACTTTCTTCAAATTTCCCTTCTATTATTAATTCATACCCACAACAACCAATTAATACCGTTTCTACACTCCTCCAAGTGTTGAAACCACTCCTTTTTGCCACCCATTTCTTCAATGGGTGGTTTTTTTATTGTTTTTTCTAACCCCCTTTCTTTTTCCTCTTCTTTTTTGCTACACTGGAAAAGCACTGAAAGGATGATCTACTATGCAAACGACAAAACGGGTTGCCGTGATAGGCGGAGGCGTGATTGGAGCCTCTACGGCTTTTTACTTGAGCCAGGCGCCATCCACCGAGGTGACACTTTTTGATGAAGGCACCGGGCAAGCGACGTCCGCAGCGGCTGGAATCATTTCTCCTTGGCTGTCGAGAAGACGAAACAAAAGATGGTACCGTCTGGTCAAAACAGGGGCTGCTTTTTACCCGACATTTATCAAAGATATCGGTCAAGACCCGTCGAATTCGGCCATTTATCAAAAAACCGGGACATTGTTATTCAAATCCAAACCAGAGTACTTAGATGAATTGATGGAGATTGGACTGAAGCGCCGAGAAGATGCACCCGAGATCGGCGAACTGCACATCCTTTCCCCTGACGAAATCCGCCAATATATCCCTATTTATGAAGGGCAGGCATCGGCGTTGTACGCTTCCGGAGGCGCACGCGTAGATGGAGGAAAATTGGTGGACCACTTGCAAAACACTTTAGAAGAACGGGGCGTTTCCATCCACCGGACGCAGGCAGGCATTCAAAAAGGGGCTTCCGGTCGGTACGCAGTCTCTGATGCCGCCGGCACCCAAGAATTTGATGCTGTCGTGTTGGCGGTCGGAGCTTGGCTGCCGCAATTGCTGAAGCCGTTTGGATACGACGTGGACGTGCGTCCGCAAAAAGGGCAGCTCGCCCAACTGACTCTTCCGATTTCAGAAACCGCCGACTGGCCGGTCGTGATGCCGGAAGGTGAAAAAGACATTATTCCGTTTGCGGATGGAAAAGTTGTCATCGGAGCCACTCACGAAAACGACATGGGGTACGACTTGTCCATAGATGAAACTTTGCTTCGCCCCATGATCGAAGAAGCAGCCGAAGGGTTTTCGTCTCTGTTCAAAGAGGCAAGCCACATTGCCTATCGTTCGGGAACAAGGGCATACACGTCTGATTACTCTCCTTTCTTTGGCGAGATACCGGGAAACCCCGGGTTGTATACTGCGAGTGGAATGGGTTCAACCGGTATGACAGCCGGTCCGCTTGTCGGGAAGATACTGGCGCAGTTGATCCTTGGAGAAGCAGCTGATTTGCCGTTGGAAGACTATCCGGTCGACCGATACGTGACACCTTTGGACACACTTCAATAGAATGACCAACGACATTATGACGAACATTTTTCTGTTTTTTGCACAAAAAGAAACGACTTTCGTTTAAAAAAGTTCATATGATTACGTTTTCAGTTGGATATTCTTTATAGAATCTTCACAAAATTAGTTTATAATAGGGAAATAAATGTGTGTAAAAAAACTAGCTTCTTTGAAGCTAGTTTTGTTTTACGTTTGAACCCCACATGCTATTCCGAATCACATCAGGAGGTTTTTATTCTCATGAAAGAAATCATACAATTTCAAAAAGTAAATAAGTACTATGGTGATTTTCATGCCCTAAAAGACATCAACCTGTCTTTCAACAAAGGAGAAGTGACGGTTGTCATCGGGCCTTCCGGTTCCGGTAAAAGTACCATGTTGCGTTGCATCAACGGTTTGGAAAGCATCGACGACGGAAAATTAATCGTCAACGGGACCGACTTGCATGCGAAAGCAACCAACTTGTCGCAAATCCGTAAACGCGTCGGAATGGTCTTCCAACACTTCAACCTCTATCCGCACATGACGGTATTGGAGAACGTGACGCTGGCTCCAATCAAAGTTTTGAAACAAGACCCGGAAGAAGCGCGCAAAACAGCAGAACAACTTTTGGACAAAGTCAATTTGTTGGACAAAAAAGATTCTTACCCTACCCGCCTTTCCGGAGGGCAGAAACAACGTATCGCGATTGCCCGCGGTTTGGCTATGAACCCAGAAGTTTTGTTGTTTGACGAACCAACCAGTGCGTTGGACCCTGAAACCATCGATGACGTACTGGACGTCATGAAAAAATTAGCCCGCGAAGGCATGACCATGATTGTGGTCACTCACGAGATGGGCTTTGCCCGTGAAGTTGGCGATCGGATTGTGTTCATGGCAGACGGACAAGTGGTCGAAGACCGCGAAGCTGTCGACTTCTATGAGAACCCGCGCGACCCGCGTGCAAAACAATTCCTGGGCAAAATCATCAGCCACGTTTAATTTTTTCCAGTCAGATATAAAGGAGGACGCTGTATGAAAAAATCAATTCGACTATTAGGACTCTTCCTTACCGCTTTCGTGTTGGTCGTACTCAGCGGATGTACAGCTGGTGCGGTGGCCAACCAGAATATTGTAGAACGTGTGGAAGAGACAGAAAACCCCACCCTCATTTGGGGTGTAAAAGCCGATACGAACCTCTTTGGACTATACAACATTGCAGAAGGCGAAATTCAAGGGTTTGACGTGGACATCGCGAAAGCTCTGACAGAAGAGATGACAGGCGATGCATCAAACGCAGAATTTGTTGAAGTGACATCCAAAACCCGTATTCCATTGTTGAAAAACGGAAACATCGATGCCATCATCGCAACGATGACGGTGAACGAAGAACGGAAAAAACAAGTCAACTTCTCCGATGTGTATTTTGCTGCCGGCCAGTCACTCTTGGTTCCGGAAGACAGTGACCTCAACGGCGTAGAAGATTTGACCAGCGAACACACGGTGTTGGCGGTCAAAGGATCCACTTCCGCTCAAAACATCCGTGAGCACAGTCCGGAAGCAGAAGTATTGGAATTTGAAAACTACTCTGAAGCGTTCACCGCTCTTCAGTCCGGCCAAGGTGACGCTGTGACTACCGACAATGCGATTTTGTTGGGAATCATCGCCCAAAACCCAGGCTACCGTTTGGCGGGTGACCCGTTCACGTATGAACCATATGCGATTGCCATCAACAAAGGACAAGAACCATTCCGTGACGAAGTAAACGAAGCGCTCGATGCCATCATTGAGAACGGCACGTATGCAGAACTTTACCACAAATGGTTCCCTGAAGAAGAAATCCCAGATTTGGGCTGATTCTTTCGAAAGATTTATTCAACACTTCTGAATCTCATTCAGAGGCGTTAAGAAAGAGGTGCAAAACATGCTTGAATTGCTATCGAGTTACGGCGGTATGCTGACTCAAGGGTTCCTCAACACCCTCCTGGCCAGCGTCATCGCCTTATTTTTCAGTACGGTTATCGGCACATTGATTGGTATCTTGCGGGTGTCTCAAAACAAATTTTTGAACCAGTTCGCCAATGCATATGTTCAATTATTCTTGAATATTCCGTTGTTGATCATTGTGTTGTTCTTCTATACCGCGGTCCCAATGTATGTGGTGCAGATTGGCGGCTTTACAGCCGGAATCATCGGTTTGACCATCTACACTTCAGCATTCATCGCTGAAACAGTACGGGCCGGTATCCAAAGCGTGCCGGCCGGTCAGATGGAAGCCGGGTTGTCCACTGGGTTCACTTACTGGGAAACCATGCGGTACATTGTGCTTCCGCAGGCTCTTAGAATCGTGATTCCGCCTTTGGGAAACCAGTTCATCAACTTGGTTAAAAACTCCTCCATTCTGGCGATGGTGGCAGGTATGGACTTGATGTACTACGGAGACTTGATCGCCAGTGAAACATTCAACACATTTGACACATACATTCTTGTGGCGTTGTTCTATCTCGTTATCACCTTGCCGTTGACTTACTTGATGCAGCGGTTGGAACGGCGCAACGCAGCGCACAGTTAGGGGGTTTTTATATTGGACTTTGCAGGAGCTTATTCATGGATCAACATCCGATTTCTGCTGGAAGGTTTGTGGGTCACATTGGAAGTTGCCTTCCTCTCCATCATCTTCAGTTTTATCATCGGAGGGGTGTTAGGTTTGATCCGCTTCTTGGATATTCCGGTGCTTTCTAAAGCAGCTGGAGCGGTCGTGGACTTAGTGCGAAACTTGCCATTGCTGCTGATCATTTTCTTCACATATTTTGCTCTTCCGCAAATCGGGATTCGCCTGTCAATCTTTTGGGCGGCCGTAGCGGCAATGACCATCTTTGAATCCGCCATGCTTTCAGAAATCATCCGAAGCGGTTTGACGTCCATCCCCCGCGGCCAAATAGAAGCCGGTGTTTCCACTGGATTGACGTACGGACAAACAATGTGGTATATAGTGATTCCGCAAGCATTGCGTGCCATGGTGCCGCCGATTGTGAGCCAATTTGTGGCATTGATTAAGGATACGTCCTTAGCCGTGATCATCACGCTTCCGGAACTCACTCGCAACGCACGGATCGTCTACGGACAGAACACCAATTACGTGATTCCAACCTTTCTTATGATTGCCTTCATGTATTGGGTCGTGTGTTATCTACTCACCAAGTTTTCCAAACGATTGGAAGCAACGTACAACTAATAAAAAGACTGCCGTTGCCGGCAGTCTTTTTTGTGTTATTTTGTATAATCTTCATATTCACCCGTGACGGGGTTCATTTTTTTCAATGTTCCGGTTTCCATGTTGTACTCGAAAATTCCAAGCATATTGGAGATTTCCACATCTTCCACGGCATGCGGCTGACGGATTTCCACTTGGTAAGTCTGTTCATCGGTTTTCACCAAGAAGAACTGACGCCCTTCCGGTTCCAATCCGAGTTGACGGATCACCGACTCAAGCACAGCTTGTTGTTCCTGCTGCAACAGCTCTTCTTCGGACAACACCGATTCGGCTTCTGACGTATCTTCAGTTGCAGAAGCCTGGATTTTTTCTGCCTCGGCTTGCTCCTTTTCATCGAGCCAAGCGCCAATCTCTTCATCCGAAACGGATTGAATGTCTTCTCCGGTTGCTTTGTTGAATTCTTCCGCCGCCAACACCGACTGGCGTTCCGTCGCGTATGCTGTTTCTTCTGGAACGGTCTCCATTTCTTCACGCGCTTTTTCGGCTTGTGCCGCCTTGATTTCTTCCTGTAAATCCAATGCTTCTGTTTCGATGGCCTCGTACTGGGATAAATCATTCTCCAGCAGCAAGGTCAGCGTTCCACCGGCTGCATCCAACAACCCCGCTTCGTACTCTTCTCTTCCCTGCGCGAGCATGTTTTCGTATGTTGCTTCCACATCTGTTTCTTCCACTGGTTGAGAAGCGGTATCGACTTGTTCGGCGCTGCTTTGGGAGGTGTCCACTTGAGCGGTGTTCACTGTTTCGGCCGTGTCTTCTCCAGCTTCTTGCGTCTGTGTTCCGCAGGCTGTCAGTACCAGTGTGCTGGCCAGCAACAGAGCGGATGTTTTCCAATTTTTCATATGTATTGAGTCCTTTCCTCTAAATCCTTTTATACAAAATAAACTCAGCCGCTTCAATAGCAGCTGAGTTTATTTTAACGCTCTTTTCGGTTAAATGCCATGGTATTCTGCGTAGATGTCCCGTTTGTTTTGTTCCCTCAGTTTCGCCACTTCTTTGATGGCGTCTTTACTGGAGAGGTTTTTCTCGTTCATCAACTGTTCCACATGTTCTTTCACGGACAATGCAGACCAATCGTTGGCTTCCACCTGTTCTTCCGGATTGTCATTTCCTTCCACTATGATGCAAAATTCACCCCGGATTTCATTGTCTTTGCTCCAGGCCACCGCTTCTTCCAATGTGCCGCGCAAAAACTCTTCAAACCGCTTGGTCACTTCACGAGCCAAAACAATTTTCCGCTCTGGACCGAACGCTTTGCGCATCGCTTGCAGCACAGTTTTCAACCGGTGTGGGGATTCATATAAGATGAATGTTTCACGTCGGCGGTTCAGCTCTTCTAGTTCGGCTGCCTGTTCTTTTTTCTTACGTGGCAGGAACCCGTAGAAATAAAACGGCTGCGGGTCCAATCCCGAAGCAATCAAGGCGGTCAGACCGGCATTGGGTCCGGGAAGAGGCACAACTGAAATGCCGTGTTCGATTGCCGCCAAGGTCAATTCATAGCCGGGGTCGCTGATGGACGGCATCCCGGCATCGCTGACCTGGGCAATCGTTTCGCCGTCCAACAATTTTTGAATCAGTTGTTCCGCCCGTTCGTTCCGGTTGTGTTCGTGGAAACTGATTTGCGGCGTGTGAATATCAAAATGATTCAACAGTTTTTGCGTGTTGCGTGTATCTTCCGCCGCAATCAAGTCGGCTTCTTTCAACATCCGGACGGCACGGAAGGTCATGTCTTCCAAATTCCCGATCGGTGTCGGGACCAGGTACAATTTCCCGGTTTCTGTTTCACTGAAGCTTCGCTGGCTCTTCATCCACAATCTCCTCCTCAATCATGCACTGAACGATTCGCTCTGCATCTTTACGGAACGGCAGACTGACACCCCGCTCTTTCAAGAAACGGTCTTTGTTTTTGCGTGTCAATCGTTTGAACGCCGCTTCCGCTTTGGTTGCTTCGCTGCGGGTGGCGTATTCCTCCGCATACAGCATCTTCACCGGACGTCTTCTTGCCGGACGCGTGTATTTGGCGCCGGTTCCGCTGTTGTGTTCTTCGGTTCGTCTGTCCAAATCGGTGGTGTACCCGCCGTAAAGCGTCCCATCGTTGCAGAACAGCACATAAAAATAACTACTCTTCGCCATAGATCAACCGTCTCACTTCCGGCAGGTAGTTGTTTTCCTCATCATACACAAACAACGGCGGCAATACTTTAAATCCGGTTTCTTTCCCGTCTTTGATGCCTTCAATCAACAACACATTAGCTTCGCGGTCCCGTTTTGGGTACACGAGTTGGATTTTTTTCGGAGCCAGACGGTTGCGCCGCATGGCATCCAAAATTTCCAGCAGCCGGTCCGGACGGTGGACAAAGTACGCTTTGCCGTTCATCTTCAACAGCCCGCTCGTCATCTGCATCACTTCTTCCAAATTGGTGTGCAGTTCATGGCGTGCAATCGCCAAATGCTGGTTGGGGTTTTTGAAACTTTTTTCCGTCGCCGGGAAATAAGGCGGGTTGCACGTCACCACGTCCACCGTATCCTTTGGAATCCATTGGTATGTGTCTGCCAAGTCGCCTTGGATCATGTGAATCTGCCCTTCCAGCTGATTCATCCGAACGCTGCGCTCGGCCATATCCGCCAGGCGTTCCTGCAATTCGATACCGGTGATGGGACTCTCTGTTTTTTGGCTGAGGATCAGCGGAACAACGCCGTTTCCGGAACACAGGTCCACGATTTTAGCACGGTTGTGTCTCGGGACCGCCGCAAATTCCCCCAGCAGAATCGCATCCAAGGAAAAGGAAAACACCGACGGGCTTTGGATGATGTCCAATCCGTAGCGCATCAGTTGATCGATGCGTTCATCTTCTTTCAATAACTCTTTCACGTTTCTGCTCCTTCAATCTAAACTTCTTTCTCTTTATCATATCACTAATTGAGGCGCCATAAAATCCTCTCTTTCACTCAGGCCACATCCTTTTGTCGGCAAACAAAAAACTGGACCTTCAAAGAAGATCCAGCCCACCTATTATTCTACAATGTTCAAATAAACTTTGGATGTGATGCGATAAATTACCCAGTATACGAATGCAAAAGCCAATACAACACCCACCGTGCAGGCAATCAACAGACCTTTACTGGTGATGCCGAACAAGACCAGCATCTTTTGAATGATTGGAAAAGCAAAGGCTGTGTGCAAGGCAGCGGTCAAAATCGGCATGCTGAACATCCACACAATTTGAGAACGCGTTGCCTGACGGGTGGTTTCTTTGTCCAACCCGACTTTTTGCATGATCTGTACCCGCTCGCGGTCGTCGTACCCTTCTGACACTTGCTTGAAGTAAGTGATCAGCATTGCGCCGATGGTGAACAAGCCGCCTAAGAAAATCCCTAAGAACAAAAATCCGCCGTTGATGCTGTACCATACCTGACGGCTGGCGTCCCGGGATTCGTACTCGATGCCGATTTCCATTCCATGATTATCCGAAAGGTCTTCGATCATATCCGCATAGGCGATTGTTTCGCCTTCTGTAGCATCGCTCGCCCAGAACAGCTCCGCTTTCCAGTAAGGATTGATGGTTTCGGACTGTTGTTGGTAATGAGCCACGATTTCATCAATGGTTTGAGAATCAGGTGCGATGAGAATGAGTGTGTCCACCAGATAAACGTTGGCGTCCATGAAATACGGCATTTCTTCTAACTCCGTCACGTCAAAGGTGTTCCCGCCGATGGTCAAGGAATCCGGTTCATAGTCTATTCCCGCAGCACGGACCAGCAGTTCATTTTCCTTCAAACTCAGTGATTCCCCAGCAGCTTGGTTGTAGTCCTCCAATGGAATCAACAACGTCATCAGCGGCATTTCCCCGCCGTATCCCATCTCACGCAACTTAAACTGACTACCTTCCAGATTTCCCACCAACGAAACATAGCGGTATCCCGTTTGGTTTTTCATTTGAATCCCGGCATCGGCCGTCCGATCAGAGATTTTTCCGTACAGTTCGCCGGCGTTCGCTTTCAATTCTTCTCCAGTCATCTCATCCGGCGCGAACAAGGTCACGTTGTTTTCTTCTGGAAAGCGGTTCTCCAGTGTTTCTTCCGTTCCCACAAACAATGTGACTGTGGTGGAAACCGCAATAATCACCATCACGGACAAGATGCTGATGTTGGCCAGCCCCACGGCGTGTTGTTTCATCCGGTACAACATACCGGAAACCGAGATGAACGGGCCCGGCTGGTAGTAGAAGCGCTTGTTTTTCTTCAATGCCTTCAATACGATCACAGAACCGGCTGTGAACAAGAGATACGTTCCAATCACCACCAACAGCACGGCGGTGAAAAATTGGGTGATGGCGCTGATCGGGTCTTCAATGGTCAACGACATCGCGTACCCGGCTCCAAGCGATACCAATCCAATCAACATGAGAATCGGAGAACTTTTCGGTTCTTTTTCTCCTTCTCTTGCCCCTTTCAACAGGCGGATGGGATTGGCAAAGGTGATTTGGGCAATATTATAGATCATCGTCAAAAAGAAAATTCCCGCAAACAGCACAGCAGTCATTCCGGCCGATCCCCAAGACAAGGAATACTCCATCGCGACAGGCAGCTGCAACAAATAATTCAAAAACAAAAAGCTCAGTTGGCCGAACAAAATTCCGATAGAGACTCCGGCCAACAGACTGAATCCACCGACAAGAACTGTTTCCATTCCCAATACCCGGGCCACGTGTTTCTTTTCCAAGCCTAAGATGCTGTAGAGACCCAGTTCTTTTTTCCGACGTTTCATCAAAAAGCTGTTGGCATAAAAAATGAAAACCAATGAGAACAAGGCGATGACAAATACCCCCATCCCAAAAAGCTGGGGCAAGGTGCTCGACCGTTCCCGGACAAAGTCATTTGTCAAAAGGGAGGCCATCACCATGAACATCGCCACCGCAATCACGGAAGACGCGATGTACGGATAATACAGCTGGCGGTTGGATTGGATATTGCGCCACGCCATTTTAGAGAAAAAATTACTTTTCATCCTGCTCACCCCGTCCGGAGCTCACCAAAAGGGATTGGGTGATTTTTTCCATGAATTGATTGGGTGTCTGATCGCCGCGGTAGATTTCGTGGTACACCCGGCCGTCGCGGATAAAGAGCACCCGGCCGGAGTAGCTGGCCGCCCGTGTACTGTGGGTGACCATTACAATCGTTTGTCCGGCACGGTGAACAGCGGAAAAAATCTCCAATAAATTTTGTGAAGATTTGGAATCCAAGGCACCGGTCGGTTCATCCGCCAAGATGATTTTCGGCTGGGTAATCAATGCCCGCGCGACCGCCGCCCGTTGTTTTTGCCCGCCCGATACTTCGTAAGGGTATTTGTTCAACAATCCGTCAATGCCCAAACTTTTTGCCAACGGCCCTACGCGTTTTTCCATTTCTTCAATCGGCGTCCGCGCCAGAACCAACGGCAGGAGGATGTTGTCTTTCAATGTAAAGTTATCCAATAAGTTGAAATCTTGAAACACAAACCCCAATTGCTCACGCCGGAAGCGGGAGACGGCTTTGTCTTTGATGGCTGAAAGCGGCTGGCCATCCAGGCGTACTTCTCCTTCCGTCGGGGTGTCCAAGGTGGAAAGGATGTTCAACAAGGTGGTTTTTCCGGATCCGGATTCCCCCATCACCGCCACAAACTCCCCTTTTTCCACTGAAAAATCCACGTTGCTGAGAGCTTCGGTTCCTTTTGTTCCTAAACGAGACGTGTATACTTTCTTCACTTGATTGACTTCTAATAGAGCCATGTTCGCTCACTCCTTTTCTTTGATTTAAGAATACCGCACTCATCAAAAGCGAGCATTTATCCAATCTTACAAAACACGAAAGGAACCTTACAAAATTGTAAGGTTCCGCTTTAATCAAAAATCGTCAGTTCCGGCCGTTTGAAAATCAAGAACGCTTTGGTGCCTTTTCCCACTTCCGACTCAATCTTCAATTGATGCCCTAAGCGCTGGCATATTTTTCTGGAAAGGAACAGCCCCAAACCGGTCGTTTTTTCGTGCAGCCGGCCGCTGAGTTCGGTGTAGCCTTTTTCAAATATCTTCGGCAGCTCTTCTTGGCGGATTCCGCTGCCGGTGTCTTCCACCACCAAGGTATGCTCGCTTTCTGCATAAATCCGGATTTTCCCCGTTTTTGTGTACTTCAAGCTGTTGGAAAGGATTTGTGGTCAAGACGCCCGGTTGTTTGTACTTAATTTTTTCAAACTATGGTAAACTGAAAAAAAGAGCTCAGGAGGAGTGCCCATGATTCAAGCTTATGAAATGTTGCAATTGAAACTCGAACGATTGATGGAAAAACGGACCACAGCCGCCATCCGGTTGGAAGAAAACGAAGCCCGGCGCCAAATCGCACGCGCGCGTCTGGAAAAAGAAACGGCAGATGTGGAGAAGCTGGCTTCTCAATCGCTTTCTACTTTTGTCCGGAGCTTGCTGGGCACATATGAAAAAAAATTAGACAAAGAGAAAAAGGATCAAGTTGCCGCCAAAATCGAATTGGATACTGCAGAAGCGTTGTATCTGGAAGCTTTTGAAGCTCTGTCTTCCCTCGATGCGGAAATTGATGCGGTTCAACAGGAACTCGCTTCTCTGCGGGAAAAGTTGAAAGAAGCGGATCCGGCGTTTCGGGAAAAAGTTTCCCAAGAACAACAAAATCGGATTGAGTGGCAGCAAGAGGTTGACGAGTTGAACGAAGCGCTGCGGGCAGGCGAACACGTTCTGGAGGGGATTGATGCCGCTTTGGAAGAACTGGATTCAGCCGGTTCTTTGGCGACATGGGACATGTTCACCGACAGCAGTTTTCTTTTAGATATGATGAAATACAACCGAATCGACCAGGCGGAAGAAGAAATCACGTTTTTGGAACGCACATTGGACAAGTACCGCAAAGAATTGAAAGACGTAGATTTACACGCGGCATTGGACTACGAAGAGCTGGACCATATGCGGCGGACTTTTGATGTCTTTTTCGACAATATTTTCTCAGATTGGAACACGCGGGACACCATTCACCGCAACATTTCGATGTTGGAAGAAATGGGAGACGACGTGGAAGACATTCAAGAACGGTTGTTGGAACGAAAACGTGAGTTAGAAGAAAACATTCGTGTGTCTGAAAACCGGTTTCAGTGAAGTGGGGCACTTTTTTGAGGTCCGCTCCATTCAAAGAGAGCTGCTTTGCGTGGAGCAGCCTTCTTTTTTCCGTTCCACTCCACGCATTACGTGGTTTATGCGTGAAGTGGACGTCTTTCGAGCGCCTCACTTCATTCAAAAAATCACTAAAAAAGACCAGGTGTCAGGGTACTATCCCTTGCCTGGTCTTTTCGTTTCATCTGAAACTTTCAAGATGATTTTTCCTGTGTTCTCGTTGTCTTCCATTTGCCGGTGTGCTTCCTGCAAGTTGTCAAACGGCACTACGGAATGGATGATCGGTTTCAGCCGGCCGTCTTCAAACAACGGTATGGCTTTTTCGGCAAATTCCTGTGTCAGCTCCGCTTTATAGGTGTCGCTTCTGGGCGTCAGCAACGTTCCTTTCAGCGATAAGCGTTTCTGCATCAACTGAATTAGAGAAACTTCGTCCACGGTCGTGCCGCCTAATGTTCCAATCAACACCCAGCGGGCATCGATGGCCGCGCTCTTCATGTTTTTCTCCCAGTAAGAAGCGCCGACAAAGTCCAAGATTACGTCCACACCACGTCCGTCCGTGGCTTCCAACACCCGTTCTTCAAACTGTTCTTCTTTGTAGTTGATGGCCACATCGGCACCCAATTTTTTCGTGGTCCGGAGCTTTTCGGCTTTTCCGGCAGTGGTGAAAATGTAGGCATCGCTCAATTGGCGGGCCAACTGAATCGCCGCCGTTCCCACCCCGCTTCCGCCGGCATGGATCAATACCGATTCCTTTTCTTTCAACTCTCCCAGCCAGTACAACGTCTGATACACAGTCAAGAACACTTCTGAAATACCGGCCGCTTCTTCAAACGAAATGGCGTCCGGCAACACCATGGCCCGGTCTGCCGGCATCGTGACGTATTCCGCATATCCTCCACGGTTCACCAATCCTGTGACCCGCGTCCCGGGTTTTAGTTCCGGATGGGACGCAGCGGCTTCTTTGACCACTCCGCTGACTTCCACCCCTAAAATCGGATACGGCTTGGATAACCCTTTGTTTTCTCGGGTCAATATGTCCGTCCGGTTGATGCCGGCTGCTTTCACTTCAATCAGGATTTCATTTTCCCCGGGCGTGGGAACCGGGCGCTCTTCCTGCACCAGTTGGTCTCTTCCACCCGGCTGTTTGACTGTCCATGCTTTCAACGAAAAATCCCCTTTCTGGAACAAGTTTTATGCGTAATCCGCGGAATAGCGGTATTCGTACATCGCCTCCGGATAGCGTTCCACGAACGCAATGGATTCCGCATTGTTTTGAAGGATGACCTCTTCTTCTTTATTATCCGAGTATTTCACTAAAAAAGCAAAACTGGCTGTGGTGCGCTGCTCGCTTAAAAAGTTTTCCACTTCCAACGGCATCATTAATTTTCCTGGCTGCATCATTTTCTTTCCCCCTATGGTCTCTTTCCATTCACTATAGCACTGCACTCTTTGTTTTTTCCAGAAGGAGGGCTTCTAAAGAGCATAGGCAAAAACTTTCTCCGCTGCGGGAAGGTTTGCTATGATGAGTTTGATTGAAGAAAGGTGGGACGACAATGGGCGTGGTGACTACCATTGGCATCGATACGATTGAACAGTTGCATGAGTTTTTGTCTCCTGTAGGCGAATACAAAGACTTTTTCACCCAACACGAACGCTATTTGTTCCGCGGGGAAGGTTCGGTTCATTATCCGCTCAATCCGTCTCTGTTCCGGGGAAAAACCGTCCAAACATTGTACCGCTCGCTGCGCAAACCGCCGATTGACGAGGCATACTTTCAATATGAAGAGACGTACCAATGGGTTGAGCTGCAGAGCTTGATCAAGTTTTTCCGTTTGGCAAACAATGCGGGCATTTCCGTGCCGCATTCCGAAGTGTTGCAGAGCAGTGTCCTGCATCTGCATGATACGTATGCTCCCCAGGACGAAGCCTGGCTGCCGGCGGAGTTGTTGGATCTGTTCAGCCTGGCGCGTCACTATTCCTTTCCCACGCGGATGATTGACTGGAGCGACAACATCTATACCGCCCTTTATTTTGCTTGTTCCAGTGCGCTGAACAACGACAAAGACTGGTCGGAAGACGGGTTGATTGTCTATGCGTTGAATCTTTCGAATGTCAGAGAGACGAATTTTCCCATCCGCTTCGTCCGGCCGCTGCATTCGTTTAACGAAAACTCCAAAGCCCAAGGCGGGGTGCTGAGTTACATCGAAACGGAGAACCTGTTGAAAGAAAAAAACATTTCCGAAGAACTGGCCCCATTGGAAAAGCTGGCACCGAAACGCATTGCACACAAGCCACTGGATCAGCACTTGACGGAACACTTCAGCGAAAAAGAAACCACACAAAAAGAACTTCTCCACAAGATTGTCATCAACGGAGAAGTGATTCCCAAACTGTATCTTTATTTGGATTCGCTCCATTATTCGGCGGAAAAAATTTATCCCGACCTGTATGGTGTGGTCCGGAAGATGCTTCAGGACGAAGCCAACTGGGCGAAAAAAGAAGAAAAGGAAATTTAAAACAAAATAAGCAAAACTGAACGATGCTTGTTCAGCTTTGCTTATTTTCGCTCTCCGTAGATGACCTCCAAGCAAAAAGCGCATGGTTCGTCTTCCACTCGCCTTGAGCCATAAAACAGATTACATACATGGAATCCTTCTTCGTAAATTTTCTCCAAGTTCAACCGTGAACGCGTCATTTCCGGACCCACTGTTTCTTTTTCATCTTGTTGTTGCTTTTCCATTTCTGACAAACGGTCACGAAGATGTTGGTTTTCCATCAAAAGAGCTGTATTGTCTTTCATTAAGTTCTCAAATTCTTTTTTCAGCTGACGAATTGTTTCGAGCGACGTTTCCATATCTTTTTCTAATTGCGTGAAATTGTCATACAAAGAGGCTTTTTTTTGTTGTTCTTCAGCTGCCATTCGCTCTCTCTCCAATATTCTTCTAATAAAGTCATGATACCACTAATTTGAGCGAACTTCCACCGTCTCCCTCCCACTTTCCTTTTTTCCTGTTGGAGGAAGCCCGGAGAAAAAGGATTCTCTGAAATAAGAACTATTTTGTGTCCATCAATTTCAACACAATCTGTTCAAAGACGCCTTGTGCCGCTACATAACTGTCCAACATTTTTCGCGATTCCAGCAAGACCGTCAGCGTGTGAACAATCTGCCTGCCCGAAAAAGAGTTGGAGGCTGCTTCCAGTTCCGCCTGTCGTTGAGGGAACGCCAAGTCTTCTTTGCGGTTGTAATGGTAGTTCAGCAAATCTCTGTAACACGTCAACAGGAGTTCCAATGCCAATTCCTGTTGCGGGCGTTCTTTGAATACCGGCATCAAGTCGGTTTGTATGAACACGAACGCTTGCGGGTCTTTCCGGTCCAACAATGCACGGAAACGCAAAATGGTGTCCACGGCTGATTGAAACCACTCGTCTTCGCTCCATTCCACCGCTTTTTCCATGTCCTGGGTGAGGTGCACCAACAGTGCGGCTTTGGAAGAGGAGACGCCTTTTTCTTCCAACTCTTTCCGTCTCTGGTCTTTAGGAAACGGGCTGAAATGCACTTCCTGGCAGCGCGACAAAATGGTCGGCAGCAGCCGGTTTTTGGCTGTTGTCAGGAGAAACGCTGTCACGTCGCCTTCCGGTTCTTCCAAAAACTTCAACAAACTGTTGGCGGCTCCGGCCGTCATTTTTTCTGCGTCTTCGATGATGAACACTTTGCGGTTGCTTTCGACACCGCTTTTGGAAAATTCGGCCTTCAATTCCCGCACTTGGTCTACTTTGATGGAGTTTCCATCAGGAGCCACTTCCACCACATCGGGATGTTGGTGCGTGTTGATCCGTACGCAGTTCGCACATTCCCCACAAGGGAACCCGCCTGCCTGCCGCTGCTCGCAAAACAAAGAAGAGGCCACCCATAACGCCATCATTTTTTTACCGGTCCCCGCCGCGCCCTCAAAGACGTAGGCGTGCCCGAGTTGCTGCTTTTCAATTGTACGCGCGAACAAGTCGCTGATTTCACGTTGTTGGTTTACTCCGGCCACCATCGTTGTGCCTCCTCTCTTGTTTGTTGCTTTTTATAATTGATGAAATTGTTCCACATCCATGACAAATACCGTCGCACCGCCGACTTCGATGTTGAGCGGATACGTCAAATCCGATTCCATCGTGAAGTCGTAGGAAGGCGGCGTCATGATGGTTTGGTTTCTGGTTGAGCAGTTTTCACGAATGATTTCAATGACGCGGTTCACACGGCGGTCTTCCGTTCCGATTAAAAACGTGGTGTTTCCCGAACGTAAAAATCCTCCGGTGGAAGACAAACGGGTCGCACGGACGCCATTTTCCACAAATTCGTCCGCCAAACGACGGCTGTCCTGGTTTTGTACGATGCATACGATTAATTTCATCTCTCTCATCCTTCCTTGCTGGCATAGTGTTGTGCGATAAATTGCTCTAGTTGGCGCCAGGTGTCTTCCACAACATCCGCCAATGATTGGTTGGCATCAATGCGTGTGATGCGCTCCGGGTATTTTTCCAGCAGCGTCAGATACCCTTCTCGTACCTGCCGGTGAAATGCCAATGTTTCTTGATCCAGACGGTCGTATTGACGGTTTCCCTGGTTTTGTTTAATGCGCTCCAATCCAACCTCTGATTCCACATCCAAGTACAAGGTGACATCCGGCTTCAGTCCTTCTGTCGCAAAGCGGTTCATCTCTGCCACTTCCTCCACCCCGATGCCGCGTCCGATTCCTTGGTATACCAAGGAACTGTCCACAAACCGGTCACAGAGGACAATTTCCCCGCCTTCCAGCGCCGGCAAAATGGTTTCTGTGATGTGTTGGCGGCGGCTCGCTGCATACAGCAACGCTTCTGTCCGCGCATCCATCTCTGTGTGTTCCGGATTCAAAATGACTTGTCGAATCGTTTCCGCGATACGGCTTCCGCCCGGTTCCCGGGTCGCCACCACAGATTGCCCCAGAGCCCGTTCCAGTCTGGGAACGATTTGTTGGATCACACTTGTTTTCCCCGATCCGTCTGGCCCTTCAAATGTTATAAATAAGCCGTTCACTTTATGTACCTCTTTTCTCATCAGTAAGTTCTCTCTTGTCCTCATTATACTTTAGCGGGCAGTCCATTTCCACCGGAGAAAAGTGAGAGGCTGCGTCAAACAATCGTTACAAATTACGAACAAATTGTTCAGCCGCCACAACCCAATATTGCTTTATAGACGTTTTATCGGTAAAATAAAAACCATCGTTTGAAACAAAGGAGAATTCAACTAATGGAAAAAGAACAACAAAAAAGCCAGAACATTGGCGATTGGCTTTTGCGGGTTGTCAAAGGAATGATGATTGGATCAGGTGCCATCCTTCCGGGTGTCAGCGGAGGCGCACTCGCGGCAGTATTTGGATTGTACGAACCGATTATCACCTTCTTATCAAATATGACGCATAACTTTATGAAACATGTCTTCTACTTCCTGCCGGTCGGGGTCGGCGCCCTTCTCGGAGTCTTCGTGCTGGCGTATCCACTGGATTACGGCTTGCAGCACTACCCGGTATTGGTGTTATGGGCCTTCATCGGTGCCATCGTCGGGACCCTTCCGTCCCTTTACCGTGAAGCCGGGAAAAACGGACGCAAAACCGGACACATCGTGTTGGCTGTGGTCACCGCGATTTTGATGTTCCTCTTCTTGATTTGGGCAGACGCCAACTTCAATGTCCAAGTGGAACAAAACTTCTTTACCTGGTTGATGGCCGGAGGAATCTTTGCTTCCGGGTTTGTCGTTCCGGGATTGAGTCCTTCCAACTTCTTGATTTACATGAATTTGTACCAGCCATTGACGGAAGGCATCCGCCAGCTTAATTTCGGCATTTTGATTCCAGTCGGTATCGGCGCCGTGCTCTGTGTGCTGCTGTTTTCGAAAGCAGTGCGCCGTTTGATGGACGTGGCATACGCAACCATCTTCCACATCATTCTTGGAGTGGTTGTCGCATCCACCGTCATCATCGCGCCGCCGGCAGAACTCTACAACGGATTGGGTTTCCTTGATTATGCCCTCGTCGCCTTGCTGTTCTTGGCCGGATTGGCGATCGGTCTTTGGATGGGCCGTTTGGAAGACACGTATAAAACCGACATCGACTAATCGAACAAATTGACTCAAATAAAAAGCGCACGGTATGTGGACAACCATCCATATACCGTGCGCTTTTTTCTTATATCCGGCCTTTCAGGTTGCGGATACGGGCTTCTTTGAAGAGGTAAAAATATTTCTTTTCGGCCACTTTGAAACGGGCGTTCGTTTCCGCATCGGCATCCAAGGTGATGTCTTCCAGACGCTTGGCCTGCTCCCACTGGTCGCGCTTCCGTTCCATCAGTGCCAATAATTTCTTGTCGTACTGTTGTTTCAAAGTCGGTTTTCTTCTAAATAACATAGCGGCTCCTTACACTTCTCTGCGGCCTTCCACTGCTTTCAGGAGCGTGACTTCATCCGCGTATTCGATGTCGCTGCCCACTGAGAGTCCGTGCGCCAAGCGGGTGACTTTGATGCCGGACGGCTTGATCAACCGGGACAGGTACATCGCGGTCGCTTCTCCTTCCGCGGTGGCGTTTGTCGCCAGGATGACCTCTTGGGCTTCATCACTTTGAAGGCGTTTGATCAAGCTGGGAATGTTGATGTCTTCCGGGCCTGTCCCTTCAACCGGAGACAAGACGCCGTGAAGAACGTGGTACAGCCCCTTGTATTCCTGCACTTTTTCCAATGCAATGAGGTCTTTCGGCTGTTCCACCACCAAGATGACGCTGCGGTCCCGGTTCGGGTCCCGGCAGATATCACAAGGATTGTTCTCCGTGATGTTCCCGCAATTGGAACAATGCGTCAAATCGCGTTTCACGCTGATCAATGATTTGGCAAAATCCGTCACATCTTCTTCGCGCATGTTCACCGTATAAAAAGCCAATCGGGAAGCCGTTTTTTCACCGATGCCGGGCAGCTTCATGTAACTGTCCATCAATTTTGAAATAGGTTCCGGATAATGCATACAAATCCCTTTCTTTCTATCAGAAAGGCGGGTCTATGCCCGCCTTTTGTTCGTTCTGTTTCTTTTGTGAAGTCCTTACATTCCTGGAAGGCCTTTGGTGTATTTGCCCAATTTGCTTTCCGTTGCCGCATCGACTTTGTCCAATGCGTCGTTCACGGCCAGCAACACCAAGTCTTCGATCATTTCCACGTCATCCGGGTCAACGATTTCTTCTTTGATGGAGATCTTTTGCAATTTCTTGTCTCCAGTGAACGTGGCCGTCACCAAATCGTTATTGGCTGTTCCTGTAAATTCTGTGGCGTTCAACTCTTCTTGAGCCTGCGCCATTTCTTTTTGCATCTTCTGCATTTTTTTCATCATGCCTTGCATGTTTCCCATTCCGCCTCGCATAAGGGCACTTCCTTCCATATTATTAATCATTTTTTAGTCATCTTGTACGACAACCACTTCTTCTCCAAACAATTGCAGGGCTTCCGTCACCACTTTATCTTCTTTCGGCGGTGCCGGTTCAACCGGTTGTTCCGCTTGGGACTGTCCGTTTCCTTCCATTTCAGGTTGGCCGTCCTGGCTTTGAGATGCAGAACCCTTCATTCTCATCTGATCGATGAATTCCTGTCGGATGGCTGTCCATTGTTCCTGCGGCACACACACCAATTGGGCGCGGTGACCGGTGAAGCGTTCCAAGTGATTGCCGATGTTTTCAATCAAGTCCTGATCATCGGTTGCCTTTTGACACAAAATGTCGTATTCAAACGAGACAATCAAACCGGTCGGGCTCGCTGCCACCGGTTTGGATGCTTTCATGACCGCGCGCTGGGTCACCGTCAACACGTCCATCAAATCCGGCCAGACATCCCGCAACTGCGCCAAGTCTTTCTTGGTCGCCTGTTCCAACACCTTGTGAATCGCCGGTTTGTTGGGTTTGAATTCGATGCCTGTGCTCCGCCGGACTTGCGCCCGTTTCGGCTTGGCAGCGGCCGGAGCGGCTGCACCGTTTTGCTGGAGCTGCTGGATCATGGCTTTCATTTCCGCCAGTTCATTTTGCAGACGGTTCACTTCGTTTCCATCTGCAGGAGCCGCTTGCGGAGTGACTGGAGCCACCGCCGCATTTGCAGAAGCCTGCGGAGCGGCCTGCGTCAAGCGCACCGTCGCCACTTCCAAGTACACTTCCGCGTGGTTGGAAAGGCGTAGTTCCCGCTGTGTTTCATTGAACACCCGGATAACTTCGTACAATAAAGCCGAATCGATCGACTGACTTAACTGCTTGAACGGTTCATCCGCTTTTGCCCGCTGCAGCAATTGGTCGCTGCCCGGTGCTTTTTGGTACACCAACAAGTCCCGGCTGAACAAAATGACGTCTTCCGTGAACCGTCCGGCGTCTTTTCCTTCCGCCAGCATGCTCTGCAAAAGGGCCAACCCTTGCTCCGTGTCTTTTTGTTGGACGGCTTCAAAATACCCCAACAGCAACTGCTGGGTCAAACTTCCCGTGATGCGGACCGCATCGTCCACGGTGATCTGCTCATCCGCGAAAGAAATCGTCTGGTCCAAAATACTCAGCGCATCCCGCATCCCGCCTTCAGCCGCACGGGCGATGATGGTCAGGGCTTCCTCGTCGTAGGCCACGTTTTCTTCATCCAGGATGAACGTCATCCGGTCAATCATTTCCTGTGTGGGAATCCGTTTGAAGTCAAACCGCTGGGTGCGGGAAATGATGGTCAATGGTATCTTGTGCGGTTCTGTCGTCGCTAGGATAAAGACGACGTTCTTCGGCGGTTCTTCCAACGTCTTCAAGAGCGCGTTAAACGCACCGGTCGACAGCATATGAACCTCGTCGATAATGTACACTTTGTAGTCCGCACTGGTCGGAGCGTAGTTGGCTTTCTCTCGGATATCGCGGATTTCTTCCACGCCGTTGTTGCTGGCCGCGTCGATTTCGATGACGTCGTTCAACTGACCCGTAGTGATGGCCTGGCAAATCTCACATTCGTTACACGGTTCGCCGTCCCGGCCGTTTGGACAGTTGATTGCTTTAGCAAAAATTTTGGCAGCACTGGTCTTCCCGGTTCCTCTGGGTCCAGTGAAGAGATAGGCATGACTCATTTTTTGCTGTGCCAACGCGTTGCGCAACGTCTGCGTGATGGCAGTCTGGCCCGCGACATCTTCAAACCGCTGCGGCCGCCATACCCGGTATAATGCTTGATAACTCATTCTCTTCCTCCTCCCCGTTCCGTTTCATCTCACTTCTACCTATTATAATGCAACTGGGACGAAAAGAAAACCGGACGAGGGAAGTCTGTTTGTGTCAATTTTTTCTCAACACCTGAAACACGACAAGAGCTAAAAATTAAGCCGCTCATCCAGCCTTAGAGGAGGAGCGGCTTAAACTTTTCTCTTATTGTGAAAGTGTGGAGAATTCAGTGCAGCAGGCATTCGCTGCTTTGAAAACCTCTTATTTGTGTATAAAAGCTTTGATTTCTTCTTCTGGCATGGATGAATCGCACTTCATCTTGACTGTGTCTCCGTCAGTAAAGAGAAGGCCGGGAACCGTTGAAATGCCGTATTCGCCACGAAAATCCATCACGCCTTCCATATCGATTACGTCTTCGCTGTTGACATAATAGATTTGGGTATCTGTATCTTCAGCAGCTGTTCTTAATTTTCCAACGAATTTTTGGCAATACGGACAAGTGGCCCTGCCAACATAGATGACGGCTTCCCCTTCTCCTTTTACCAATTCGTGCGCTTTCGCAGAATCGATTTTCTCAAAACCGGCTACATTTTCTTTATAGTTAGTCATCATTCAGTCTCCTTTCTTAATTATCATTATTATATAACATGTAGTGTTTTTAGAATATTATTGGGCTCCTGCTCCTCTAATCCTGCTCAACATTTATGGCTCCTCCAAAGTTTCAGTTTTTTCAACTATCTTTTCTATTCATTTCTTTCAACATAACGGCTAAATGCAAACTGCCCCACTAACCCTATCACAAATAAGGAAAGTATCGTAAAAGCAAATGAAGGTTTTATTGACAATGCGAGCAAGATAAACGCATAATAAATCAGTCAAGTCCATAATCCTGTGTAAAATACTATACAATGTTTTACTGGTCTCTCATTGATCAAACTTAATATATTTTCTTGTAGAACTAAGC
>NZ_AUCD01000021.1 GCF_000429585.1 Atopococcus tabaci DSM 17538 | reverse complement strand
GACGATTTGGTGCCATGCTTGATGATGTCCTTTGACGACTCGTTTTTCACACCGCATGCAGGACACCCGTCAGGGCGGTACGTCAACGTTCCGTGGAGGACCATGTGGTCTACACCGCTTTTCTTTTGGGTGGTGACCGGTTGGTCGTCCAATACGATATTTTTCTCTTTCAATCCGAGCAGTTCTTTTGTAAAATGAAACTGGGTCATGTGAATCCTCCTATCGTTTGGTTGTGGTAACTTAATTATAGGGGTTCACTGGCCTTTTTACATTTTAAACACACAAAAGGTGCCGGTGAACCATTTGATTCACCAACACCAAATATTATAGAACCCAAATTCTTTGACAGAAAATGTAAGTTCTCTTTTATTTTAGAATCCAGGACCTTTTGTCCCAGCCTCATTTTTCTTTGTTCTTTTTTGCTTAACTCGTTACGGTTTGTTCCGATAGGATAAAGTAGGAGAAGTATTTTTCAATATACTTTGAAACTAGATAAACTTAAATTAGCTTTTCTTCTTTAGAAGGGTGCATTATAATGCATCCTGAATGGGAAGAAGCAGCGGGCAGTAGGTTCAGCTGACATAGTAATTTTAGGAAGAAAGGAGTGACCCTATGGGAAGTGTGAACATTATGGGTACATACTCAGGGATTGACGCCACAGTTGTCGATCAATTGATTGAAGCAGAAAAAGCGAAAGGCGTTAAATTTACGAATAAAAAAGAAAAACTCGAACGAGAAAAGAATGCTTGGAAAGACATCAATACTCGCTTGGATAATTTGTCCAAGAAACTAGAAACTCTTCAAAAATCAAAAACATTTCAAACAAAGGCGGTCACTTCAACGGACACAGAAGGAACGACACTGTCCGTTTCCGCGGGAGAAGATGCGGCTACAGGGCAGTACCGGGTTCAAGTAACGCAATTGGCGCAATCATCACGGATGACGGGCGCAAAAGTATCTAAGAACCTCAGTACCGGAGAGGCGCTGGAATCGATTGAGGATCCTTTAGGACTCACCAACACGACCTTCACGTTTACGAATCATGAAGGAACAGATTACACCGTTTCTTTGACAGCGGAAGACAGCTTGAAAGATGTCACCATAAAAATTAATGAACAGACAGAAAAATCTGGAATAAAAGCATCCATTGTGGACAACCGATTGATTTTGACAGACACAAATATGGGCGAGCGGACGATTGCCGTGAGCGGGGATGCTGCGGCAGAGTTAGGTTTTTCTGGTTCAGCAGATGAATTCTCGTTGGGACAGGCTGCAGTTTTTACTGTAGATGGTTTGGAAATTACTCGAAATACCAACACAATTGATGATGTCATTGAAGGGTTGACCTTTGAACTGAAGAACGTTCATGAAGGTGAACAATCAGACATTATTACCATCGAGGAAGATACGGAAAAGACAGTTACTGCAGTAAAAGAATTTGTCGATCAGTACAATTCGACGATGAGTTTCATTACAAGTCAGCTGGACGTTGGAGATCCTACGGCGGAAAATAATGTCGCTGGCGCGTTAACCGGAGACGGGACAGTGATGCGATTGCAATCCGGTTTACGGACACTGTTTTCCAGAAACCTGGAAGGTGGCAAGTCGGGAGATATCTTAAGTGTTGAAGATATCGGCATTACGATTGACCGATACGGTTCGGCAACACTGGATGAAGAGAAGCTGAAAGAGGCATTGGAGAAGAATCTCGGTGATGTCACTCAGTTCTTCTACCATCAAGAAACAGTATCAGTGAATGAAACCGACGAAGCAGGTAACGAAGTCTCTTCTTCTAAGATTGAACGGACAGGTCTAACTCAAGTGTTGCGTGATTTCGTTGATACCTATATTTCCGGTACCACAGGAATCATTACGACAAAAAATGAGTCTTATGACAGAATGATCAAAGACCTCAACGAACAGATTGAGTTGTTCAATGACCGGATTGACCGGAAACGTGACCGGTATATCCAACAGTTCACTGCATTAGACATTGCCATGATGCAGGCAGAATCTCAAATGTCTTATATGTTCAGTCAATTGGGCATGAAACAAATGTAATAACGAATAACAATGAACGAATGAACATTCCAATGTAGCTGATGACCTTATGAAAGAAGGAATCACTATCAATACACTAAATAAAGACCGAAAAATTCAAATACTAGAGAGCATTCTCTCCTCGCTGCGAGACTGGGACGGCACAAGTGAATCCGCTGTAGGGATTATCGCCTCAAACGAACCATACTTCACGCAATTGAAAAGTATGGAGCAAGAAGAATCAGCGGAAGACAAAGAAGTTTTGATAGAAATTCATCAAAAAATCGTCGTTGAACAGAAAAAATTGATGTTTCATATTAAACAAGAGCGTACGAAGCTGAAAAGCCAATTGGATCAAGTAAGCAAGAAAAGCAAAGTGGTTAAAAACTATATGTCGATGAAGAATCACTCGATTTTTGTCGATCGGAACCTATAAGAAAGGAGGACATATACATATGGCATACCCAAACACCGCAAAAATTTATAAGCAAAACCAAGTGACAACTGCATCTCCAAAAGAGTTGGTGTTGTTGTTGTACCAGGGGTGCATCAAGAACCTGCGATTGGCTGAACTTTCCATTGATGAGAAAAGATTGGATTTGGCTAACGAGAAATTGATTAAGGCACAAAACATCATTCAAGAATTAATGAATACGCTGAATACAGAGGTGGGTGGAGAAGTGGCTTTGAACCTTGAAGCGCTGTACGACCACTTCCTGACCGAACTCGTCCAAGCCAACCTGAAAAAAGACAAAGAAAAAATTGAATACGTGCGCTTCAAGATGAACGAACTTCTTGAAGCATGGACCAGCATTTAATTGCTGGTCTTTTTTTATTGTCTTGGTTTATTACTCAGGCAGCTACAAATAAAAAATTTAGACCTTTAATGTGTACGAGAAATATCGTTATTTTTTGAAGAAGTTTCAATCGGATTACATAACTGATGTGACTTAAAAGAGAAATATTACTTAAAAAAATAAATTATAAATAAATTGCGTATATTAATAAGTGTGGTTATTTATTAAGGATATGTAAATATGAAAAGTTTCGAATTTTAGACAATTTTTCATTTCCTAACTTTTCATTTGAATAACGAGGGTTTTTATGACGAAATTAACAAGAATCGTTTATAAATAATACAAGAATGAATGCTTTGAGTTGTTGTCGTTGAGGCATTTTCAGAAAAAATCATGAAGAAACAAAAAATAAGAAAACGTTCGAAATTTATTCGGAGGAATTTTTTAACGAAAAAATAAAAACAAACTTGTATAGAAAGTTGTCATTGAGGCATAAAAACTTATCGACTATACTTGTCTCTGGTAAGAGATACATAACTGTTGTCAGATATGTAACAAGATAATAACGTACAAATAAAATAACGGGGTAATATGAAATGAATAACATGAGTTACGGTATATTGAAGAAAGCACTTGACACGGCGTCGCTGCGTCAAGAAACCATTTCCAGTAATATCGCCAACGTCAATACTCCTGGATACAAAGTGAATAAAGTCGCATTTGAGTCGCATTTAAAGCAGGCGTTGGACGGCACAGGTTTAGTCAGAACAGATGACGGGCATATGCATATCGGCGGTTCAGACACGTTAGATCCGACCGTACATAAACGCACCAATACGTCGGTGAAGGACAATGGAAACAACGTGGACGTAGATTATGAGATGGCGGAACTGGCGGCCAACAACATTTACTACGATGCGGTTGTATCTCAATTGAATGCCAAATACGCAATGATGCGAACAGTACTGAAATAAACGGAGGCGATGACAAATGGGTATGTTTGATTCAATGCAAATCAATACAAGCGGGTTGAGCTTGGAGCGGTTGAAGCTGGACGTCATTTCCAGCAATATCGCCAACGCGAACACCACCCGCACAGAAGAAGGCGGTCCTTACATAAAGAAAGACGTGGCATTCGAAGAAGCCATCAAGCAGCAAGATTCCTTCTTCACCGGTAAGGCAGAAAATAAAAGCTTCGGCGTTCGAGCCACAGAAATAGTGGAAGACGAAACCAATACGAAAATGGTGTTTGATCCGGCTCACCCGGATGCGGACGAAGCGGGATACGTGGAGTACCCAAACGTGGACATGGCGGACGAGATGGTCCAATTGATGACCACTTTGCGTTCCTATGACGCCAACGTCACCGCGATGAACGCCAGCAAAGCGATGCTCAATAAAGCATTGGAAATTTCCAAGTAAACAAGAAAAGTGGAACAAGCCGGTTTGATTCATGCAAAAAGTAGAGAATGACGCCCTGAATGAGCAGCTTGCGCGCAATGGGCTCATTCATCTTTTTTTGCACGGAGTCAGGCTTGTGCAACTAGACAGCAATCAGTAAATAAGATACAACCAGATATTTCATTACATATAAGAGAAGAGGAACCAAAACGTGAACATGCAAATCAACGACATCTTGATGAATCAGCTGTACCCGACTGCTCCGGTTCAACCGACAAGCGACGAGACACGGACAGCGGCTCTTTCAAAAGGAGACGGAGAAGCCTTTTCCGGTTTGATGAGCGAAGCCATCTCCGCATTGGATGACAAACAGACGGCGTCAAACGAAGCAATCCGGGGGCTGGTTACCGGCGAAGCGGATGATTTACATACGGTCATGGTGAAATCGACCGAAGCCCAATTGTCTCTCGAACTTGCGGTACAGTTGCGCAACAAGACATTGGAAGCATTCAATGAAATCAAAAACATGCAGTTTTAAACGTAGGTTGAGGGAGTTTTGCGGAGAATGGATAAGGTAAAGAATACATGGGACGGTGTCAAATCCGGCTGGGAGAAAATGGAAAAAGGAAAGAAAATCCAGCTGGGTGTCATCGTCTCAGCAATCGCCATCGTGGTGCTTTCCGTGGCTTATTTCACACAACGGCCCCAATATACAGTGTTGTTTTCCGAGTTGGAAGAAGCGGACGCTGGAGCTATTGTGGAAGATTTGGAAGTAAAAGGAATGCAGTACCAGCTGGAAGACAGCGGCACCACCATTTTGATTGATGAAGAATACATAGACAAATACCGGATTGACTTAGCGGTGGAAGGGTTGATGCCGGCTAACTCAACCGGTTTTGAAATATTTGACGAAGCCAGTATGATGGCGACCAACGAAGACCGACAAATCATGTACCAACGTGCCGTCTCGGGGGAATTGGAACGGGCCATCACGGCCTTGGACACCGTAAATTCGGCGAAAGTGCTGCTTTCGATTCCGGAAGACAGCATCTTCCAAAACCCGGAGTACCAGCAGAATGCTTCCGCCTCCATTGTCTTGGACACAAGAGGAAGCCAGCCGCTTTCTCATCAGACGGTTCAAGGCATCGCGTCTCTCGTTTCCGGCGCTGTGGACCATTTGCCGATTGAAAACATCCAAATCGTGGACACGAACGGAAACTTGTTGAGTGCGTCGCTGTCAAGCGGAGGGAACTTCACTTCCGGAAGCGTCGTCGAACAGCACCAGCAGATCACACAGTCCGTGGAAGCCGACCTGCAGCAAAAAGTGTTGAACCTGCTCGGACCGATTTACGGGATGGACAAAGTGCGTGTGACGGTGAATGCGGATTTGAACTTTGACGCGATTGAAGTGGAAAATATTCAACATGATCAAGGACGAAATAATGAAGGAGAATTAGAACCAACTGTTCGGAGCGAATCCATTCAAGCATCTGGAGGCGGCGAGTTTGTTCAAGGTGCCCAAGGCGGCACACTTGACAGTAACTCTGTAACGGAATTTGAAGGCGGAGAAGAAACCGAAAGCAATTCGTATAATCGAACAACGAACTACGAGGTAGATACATATACTGAAAAAATCGTTAGAGCTCCTGGAGCTATCGAAACAGTTTCCGCATCAGTCATTGTAATGGATGCAGAATCAAACAGAGATAAACTCATAGGATTGGTTGAGAATGCTTTAGGAATGCAACCAGGTATGTCTGCAGTTCAATTAGAGTTCTTCCAACCAATGGATGAAACACCTGCACCGACCTTGTTGGGCAGCGAAGACCTGTTGGCTCAGCTTAAAACCTTTGTATCGGATTACGGCATCTATTTGTTGGGCGGATTGGTTCTTATCGTCTTGTTGACGTGGTTGTTGGGCGTGTTGAAGAGACGTTCTGAAGAAGACGAGTTTGACGAATTTGTCTTAGAAGCAGAACCGGTGGCACCTGTGGAACCGGAAATTTCAGAGTTCGAGAAAGAAGCCGAGCGCAAGATTCGAGAAAGCAAAGCGGCGAACGAGAAAGAAAACGAAGTACGGAAGTATGCGAAAGAAAATCCGGAATTGGCCTCTGAAATGATCAAAATCTGGATGAAAGAGAAGTAGGTGAAGAGATGGAAGACGTGGATGGAATCAAGAAAGCAGCGATCCTGCTCATTTCGTTAGGTCCGGAAACATCGGCTCAAATCATGAAGATGCTGCCGGATTCTTATATCCAAAAAGTCAGCTACGAGATTGCCAACATCGACCATGTGAAGCCTGAAGAACGCGAAGGCATCCTTCAGGAATTTATGGAGATGTCCCAAGCTCAGGAATACATTTTGGACGGCGGGATCGATTATGCCAAAGATTTGTTGAACAAAGCGTTGGGACCGCAGCGGGCAAAAGAAGTCATCGACATGTTGAATCAAATCCAGCTGCGTGAGCGGCCGTTCAACATCGCCCGTAAAGCGGACACTCAGCAGTTGACGACGTTGTTATTGAACGAACAGCCGCAGACTGTTGCATTGATTTTGTGTTACATGCAGCCGGATAAAGCGGCCAATGTGCTGGCGCAGTTCCCGGTGGACAAACAAACCGAGATTGCCGAACGTATCGGGACCATTTCCCGGACGTCCCCGGTGGTCATCGAGAAAATCGAAAAAGTCATCGAAAGCAAGTTTTCGAACTATATCGACAACGACACCGAGACCGTCGGCGGGGTACACACATTGACGGAAATCCTCAACTCCATTGGACGCAGTACAGAAAAGTCCATTATATCCGAACTCGAGGAACGTCAGCCGGAATTGGCGGAAGAAGTCAAAGCCAGCTTGTTCACCTTCGAAGACATCGTCACGCTGCAAAAAGGCGATGTGCAGAAAGTTTTGCGTCAAGTGGATCACGACGATTTGGTGCTTGCGCTTAAAGGGGGGGCGGAAGACTTACAGGAATTCATTTTCGAGAACTTGTCGAAACGTGCAGTGGAAACACTCCGAGAAGATTTGCAATTCATGGGACCTGCCCGTTTGTCTGCGGTAGAAGAAGCGCAGCAGAAAGTAGTCAATGTCATCCGTCGTTTGGATGACCAAGGCGAGATTTACATCCAAAGAGGTGAGCAAGATGCTATCATCTCATAGGATCATCAAGGCTACCCATGCCTACAAAACAACCAAATCAACCATTATTGACACGTTGATTGAAGAGCCGGAAGAAGTACAGATGGCGGCGGAAGAAGAAGTGGACGACGCGTCTCTTCAACCCGCTCATATCCGGGAAGCCCGGTTGGAGAGCGAAGCCATTCTCCAAGAAGCAACCATCGAAAGCAAACACTTGGTCGAAGCTGCGCAAAAAGAAGCGGAACAACTCCGGGAAGCCGCCCAAGAAGAAGGGTACCAAACCGGTTTGCAGACAGGCTACCAAGAAGGTCTTCAAAAAGGATTTGCAGAAGGAATGGAACAGGCGCAAAAAGACATCGAACGGATGAAGCTGGAAGCCAAGCAGCTGCTTCAAGAGGCGCATGAAGAAATCCAGCGGTATCAATCCGAGAAGAAAGACGAGCTGTTGGACTTGGCGGTGAAAATGGCGGAAAAACTGATTCATAACCAATTGGAAGAATCTCGGGACGGCATCTTGGAATTGGCCAAACCGTATTTGTACCAACTAGACAAAGAAGAAGAGTACGTCACATTGACGGTGCACCCGAATCAGTTGGCGTTTGTGCGGGACCACTTGGATGACGTGAAAGCCATCGCTCCGGGCACGCGGTTCATGGTGCTGCCGGATGCCGATTTGGAAACAGACGGTGTCATGATTGAAAGTTCCCGTGCAGTGGTGGACCTTCAGGTGAAGAAACAGTTGGACGGGATGTTGAAAGAACTGAAAGAAATGGAGAGAATCGCGGATGTTTGAACTGCCGTTTGAAGCGTACCGCCGGGCGTTGGACAAAAAAGACTTCGCGTTCAAGATGGGGAAAGTCAGCCAAGTCACCGGACTCATCATCAAAGTGGAAGGACTCGACGCCTTTGTCGGGGAAGTCTGCGAAATCCAAATCAAATCCAACGGCAAAACTGTTTTGAGCGAAGTCGTGGGCTTTGTGGAAGAAACGGTTCTGTTGATGCCGCTAGACGAGGTGGAAGGCATCGGTCCGGGCTGTTTGGTCCGTCCGACCGGGAAGACGTTGAAAGTGGAAGTCAGCGAAGACATGCTTGGAACCACGTTGGACGGGTTGGGACGTCCGTTGATGGATGAGGAAATCATAGACGGCACGCTTTATGACGTGAACCGTGCATCACCGGATCCGTTCAAACGGAAAAAAATCGAAGACATCCTGCCGACCGGAGTGAAGGCCATCGATGGATTGCTCACTCTGGGAGAAGGGCAGCGGATGGGGATTTTTGCCGGGAGTGGGGTCGGAAAGAGTACCTTGCTCGGCATGATTGCCCGTTATTGTGAAGCGGATGTCATCGTCATCGGACTCATCGGCGAGCGTGGACGGGAAGTCAAAGAGTTCATTGAAAAAGATTTGGGACCCGAAGGCTATCGTAAATCCGTGGTGGTGTGTGCGACCTCCGATATGCCGCCGTTGGTGCGGTTGAAAGGGGCATACGTCGCGACAGCGATTGCCGAGTATTACCGGGACCAAGGGAAAAAAGTGGTTTTGATGATGGACTCGGTGACCCGTGTCGCCATGGCACAGCGCGAAATTGGCCTGGCCACCGGTGAACCGCCGACCAGCAAAGGGTACACGCCGTCTGTTTTCACGACGCTCCCGAAACTGTTGGAGCGAAGCGGGATGTCCGACAAAGGCTCCATCACCGCCTTGTACACCGTTTTGGTGGAAGGGGACGACATGAACGAACCGATCGCCGACACGGTGCGGGGAATTTTGGACGGACACATCATTTTGTCCAGGAAAATCGCGGCGGAAAACCACTACCCCGCCATCGATGTGCAGAACAGTTTGAGCCGGTTGATGAAAGAAATCGTGGATGAGAAACAGTATGTGCTGGCCGGAAAACTCCGGGAGAACATGGCCATCTATTCCGAGTCGAAGGACTTGATCGACGTAGGAGCCTACCAAAAAGGAAGCAATCCCTTGGTGGATCAGGCCATTCGGTTTAACCAGCCGATCAAACAGTTCTTGAGGCAACGGGTGGAAGACAGAAGTCCTTATGAAAATACCGTGCAACAATTGGAGACATTATTTTCTGCCTCCGCAGTGAGATAGGGGATGAACCATGAGCAAGTACACCTTTTCAATGAAAAAGATTTTAGACTGGCGTGCCGACAAAGAAGAAGAAGCGCAGCGCGTCCTCGTGGAAACACAAAAGAAACAGCAACAACAAGAAGCATACCTTCAACGGTTGATCAATGAAAACATCCAGATGAAACAAAAGACCCTGCTGGAAGGCCCCATCGATACGATGCGCCAACACGATTTGTACAAAAAAGTGTTGGACGAAAAAATTATGCAGCAGAAATTGGTCGTGGAAAAAGCGGCCAAAGAAACCGAACGGGCCAAACAAGCGCTGTTGGAAGCACATAAAGAGAAGAAAATGATGGAAAAGCTGGAAGAAAAAGAGCGCGCGCAGTACATACTCAACGAGAAGAAAGAAGAGCAAAAGCAGCTCGATGAAATTTCGACTGTCAACTTCGGCCGCGCGCTGTTTCAGTAGACTCGCGTGGAGTGAAGAGCGGAAAACTGCGTCACTCCACGTGATGCCCCGCGCTTTGAATGGAGTGGAGGACAAACGAGCCGCTCACTCCATTCAAACATACACAACTTGCAAGGAGTGGGGCCTAAAAAAAGCAACCACTCCACGCAAGCCGCCTTGAAAGGGGGTGAACAGAATAAACACAAATGGAGTATCCCACGTCAGCGTGCCGGTCACAAAACAGATGCCGAGCGAGAACGCGACGGTGGATCAAAAACAAGTTCAACTTTTTGAAACGCTTTTGGAAAACGAAACGTCCACGGAGACGCAAACCGGGTCTAAGCCTTCAGAAGAAGGGGAAACGGTGACGGAAGACACTTCGGAACAGGAAGAATTTCTACATAATTTAATGGGAGCTTTTTGGCGGATGCCGATGGTGGAAGAAAAGATGCCAGAAGCACAGCCAACTATTACAAACCCAACAATTGAAAACAGCACTGAGAATCAACTCAGTCAGGTGTTTCCTTTAGAGGGCAACAAAGCAACGGCTGGTGAAGCACAAGAATCCGGTCAAACAGTTCTTGGAAAAGAGAACCAGCCGCAAAATGGGGATGTTGAAGCCTCGAACAGTCAACCAACTGGAGAAGCTAAGGCCACAGTGGCCACTCCAGAAACAGAGCAAATTGCACTGACTAAAGAAATCCAAGAAGCAGCGGCAGCTGATCAAGAGAAAGTTTCCGCCAAAATTGCGAGTATGATGCAGTCGGCTAAAGGCGAACCGGCGTCAGAAGAAGGATTCGCTCCAGTCAAAAATGCAGAAAAGAATGTGGTTTCCGGACAGCCGGGACTTGTTCAAAGTGAGACAGATACGACGTATCAAACCACTCAAGTGGACACAGTGGTTTCTGTTGAAGAAACGACGATGGAAAAGCCTGAAGCAGCAACCGAACCAATCAACAAACCGCTCACGACCGAAGTGAAAGATGTCATTCATCCGCAGATACCTCGTATAGAAACGGATAGCCGCACGTCTTCTACTTCAACCACAGTTGCAGAAGTGAAGCAGGTGCCGAAAGAACAACTCGCCTCTGTATTGGGGGACATCGTTGTGGAACACGTCCACTCGCCGGAGAAACCGGACCAAACGACCACGCGTATCTTATTGACGCCGGAACGTTTGGGAGAAGTCGAGGTCAAACTTGATATGCAAAACAACCGGTTAACGGCCAGCATCACGGTGGAGCACGCCGAAACGAAACAGTGGCTGGAACAACAGCTCGTCCACTTGACAAACAAGCTGGCGGATCAATCGATCCAGGTGCAGCAGTTTCAAGTGACTGTCTCCCAATTGTCAGAACAAGCCGCTTCATTCAGCGGGCAGTTCCAACAAGAGCGCCGGATGAATGACGGAGAGAAAAAGAAACAAAGCAATACGTACAACGAAGGCAGCCAAGAAGCGGAAGAACCTTCGGAGAACCAACCTGCCGGCAGACTCAGCTTGCTGGCGTGAAAGGAGCAGCAGATGGAGATACCACGTCAATTCATGATTGGTTCCGTGGATCAATTGCCACAGACCGAAACACAACGCAATTCCGATTTGTCGCAAGAAGACTTTTTGAAAATCATGGCCGCAGCCATCAGTATGCCGTCCTTTTCAGGCGACAGCGGCGGAGGCGGAAAAGAGACAGATTACCTCACACAAATGGCGCAGTTCAGCATCATGGACCAGTTGAATGAAGTAGCGACTTCCTTAAATACCACCATGCTGATGACGCAACAGCAACAAGCCATCAACCTCATCGGAAAACAAGTATCCGTCGCGGGAGCGGAACAAGGAATCGTATCTGGAACAGTGGAAAAAGTCCGTTTCTCAAATGGGTATGCGACCATTCAATTGGACGGCGCAGATTATAGCTTAAATGACATCTTGGAAGTCGGTGAATCGCTGTGACCAACCGGATTGAAGGGGCACCTTCTTTTCACCCTGTGCCGCAGACGTCAAAAGCCGTGCATCAACCGAAAATTGACCGCCGATTCAGTACGTTTCTCGACGATGCCCTTCAAACAACCGAAGCGCCGGGAATCAAGGTGTCGCACCATGCTCAAAAGCGGATGGAACAGCGCGGCATTCATTTGGACGAAGCAGACATGTCCCAGTTGGAAGAAGCATTTTCCAAGCTGAACCAAAAAGGCGCCCGCAACTCGCTCATTATGTATGAGGACTTGTCGTTGATTGCCAGCGTGCAAAACCGGACCATCATCACCGCCTCAAAAACGAGCGAGATGAGTGAAGTCACGAATATCGACAGCGCAATTTTGATCAATAAATAACCAAACGGGCTGGACTGAAAAGAGGCCCCTTCCCATTGACTGACTGATATGGGACTAATCGAATGGAGGAAACAATTATGTTGAAATCTTTGTACTCAGGCGTTACCGGAATGAAAAGCCAACAGACGAAAATGGACGTCATTTCCAACAACATCGCCAACGTAAACACCACTGGATTCAAAACAAGCCGTGTGCGTTTTGAAGACATGATCAGCCAAATCAATGCATCTGCTCAAGGCGGTACCGCAAATGGCGGCGGAATCAACCCGCAGCAAGTAGGGATGGGGGTTCAAGTGGGTTCCACGGACACCATCATGACTGCCGGTTCACTGCAGACGACCGGACGGGACTTGGACTTCGGAATCCAAAACGGCGACAACTCCTTTTTCGTTGTCAGCAGTTCCGGTGACCAAGCAGACGTTCAATTCACTCGCGACGGCGGCTTTTATACTGACGGCGACAACCAGTTAGTGACAGCCAGTGGAATGCGGATCATGGGGTACGCAGCCAACCCGGCAATCGAATACGGTTCTTTTGAAGGTCTTCCTACCGGGTCCGTCACTCCATTAACAATTGAGCAGACAGTAAACGGAGCTGATTTACAAAGCTACAGCGTGGACAACACCGGACTGATTGTCGGTTCTTACAGCGATGGCAACTCCTACGTCATCGGACAAATCGCTTTGGCAAACTTTGCGAATCCGGACGGTTTGGAAAAAGCCGGCGGAAACATGTATGTCCAAACAGCCAACTCAGGCGAGTACCAATTGGGTACAGCTGGAGACGATGGATATGGCGTCATTCGTTCCGGATTCTTGGAAATGTCCAACGTGGATTTGGCCACTGAATTTACCGAAATGATTGTCACCAGCCGTGCGTACCAGGCGAATTCCCGTTCCATCACGACTTCAGACGAGATGCTGCAAGAATTGCTGAACTTGAAGAGATAATTTAGGAACGTGATATTACAAGGAAAGCAGGGAATCCATTGATTCAATTACATGATATCTCCGGGAAAGCATTTTACCTAAACGCTGATTTGATTTACCGGGTGGACAGTCAATACGACACCATTGTCACGCTGGTCGATCAGAAAAAAGTGGTGGTGAAAGAAAGTCCGGAAGACATCGCAAAAAAAGTGATTGCCTATAAACAAAAAATATACACCAACTTTGAGGTGAAACCATGAAGAAGAACTTTTTACCCTTATTCGGTATCCTGCTGGGCTTCGGGTTGGTCATTTGGTCTATATCCCAAAGTGGACCGCTCGCTGCCTTTGTCGATGTTCCGTCTATTATCATCACAGTATTCGGGTCATTTGCAGCTGTACTGATCAGCTACCCGTTGAAAGCATTGAAGAACGTACCGGCCTTGTTGAAACAGTTGGTCTTGTCTCCAAAACAAGATAGAATCGGTCTCATCTCCGCCATTTCTGACTTGAGCAAAAAAGTGCGGAGAAACGGCATCCTTTCCATTGAAGATGACATCAATGAGTTCGACAACGAAGTGCTGGTGCACGGGCTGCAGATGGTGGTGGATGGAAATGACGGCGAGAGCATCCGAGAGATATTGGAATTGGAACTGGAACAAATTGAAAACCGCCATTCCATCGGTCATAGCTTGTTCAGCAAATGGGGCGAATACGCACCGGCGTTCGGAATGATCGGGACCTTGATCGGCTTGATTGTGATGCTGGGTGAATTGGAAGATCCAAGCACCATCGGAACCGGAATGGCGACGGCCTTGTTGACGACTTTCTATGGAACCATGTTGGCCAATCTGGTTTTGTTGCCGATTGCCACCAACTTAAAAGCACAAACGGAAGAAGAGGTGACGACCAGTGAAATGATCATTGAAGGTGTGCTGGCGCTACAGGAAGGACAAAACCCGCGGATTATCCAACAGAAACTGACGAGCTTCCTTACAACCGAAGAACGGAAAGCGTTGGAAGAAGAGGAACAAGCAAGTGTGCTAGAGCTGGGAAGACAAGAGGGATGATCAATGGCTAGAAGAAGGAAAAGACAAAACAGCGAGGCTTCGGGCGGCGGAACGTGGATGACGACCTTTTCCGACTTGATGTCGTTACTCCTGACCTTTTTTATCTTGTTGTTTTCGATGTCCAGTGTCAGCGGTGAGAAATTCCAAGCAGCTTCCCAATCGATGCAAGTGGCGTTTTCCGGTGCAAACGGCAGTTCCATACTGGATGGGGGTGCGTTGGTTGGCGGAGATGGAACAGGGTCCGCTGATTCAGATGACTCCATTGTCCCGGCTGACGAAGGGGTTCCAGATGAAGTCAACGAGATGTACGAACAGACAATGGACTTTATAGAAGATCAAGAACTTGATTCTGAACTGGCTGTTTCCCGCAATGAAAAAGGCGTGTACTTGGAGATTCAAGAATCCATCTTATTCCAGTCAGGAGAAGCGGAAGTCACCAGTTCGGGGACAGGCACTCTGGACGTTGTAGCGGACTTGCTTGCTTCGACGAATACGTCGGTTGTGGTTGAAGGACATACTGACAATGTACCCATCAACACGCAACAATATCCGAGCAACTGGGAGTTGTCCACCAACCGGGCAGTATCGGTGGTCCGGTACTTGACAGAAGAAAAGGGCATCGATCCGGCTCGGCTGTCTGCTAAAGGACACGGAGAACACAATCCGATTGTTTCGAACAATTCATCGGAAAACCGCGCAAAAAATAGACGAGTGAATATTGTGCTTGTCTACGAAGAAGAGAAAGGAACTGCAGAATGAAAAAAGAAAACAGCAACGGAGTAAACAAAAACATTCTCTTGGCGGTCATTCTCATCCCTGTGTTGGTGGCGGTCGGTGTAGTGGCCGGTTACTATTTCACATCTGCCGATCAAGCAGGAGGAGAGTCTGTCTTCGCCAAAGAAGAGGAGAAAGAAGCCATCACCGTTCCATTGGAAGAATTTTTGGTAAATATGAAATCTTCCTCAGGGAGTATGAACTATGTCCGTATGGAAATCACTTTGTCCGGAACAAGCGAAGAGTTCGAAGAGACTGTCAATGCCAATTTGGCTAAAGTGAGAGATGCGGTCATTCACAACATGTACTTACGGACAAGCGATTCAATTTTTGAAGAAACAGAAGGCATGACGGCGTTGAAAAATACATTGAAAGACCGAATCAACGATACATTGGGCGATGATTTCGTGAACGAGGTTTATATCACCAATATCGTGATGCAGTAAAGAAAGGAAAGTGGAAATGGGATTTGCAGTAGACATAGGGTATTTGTTCAAAAGCGGCGCAGCACTCGTATTCATCATATTTCTGGCAAACGTGCTGTTGAAAAAACTTCATACGTTTTCCGGCAACAAAAAGGGAGCGATCGCCATTGTGGAACGAATCCCTGTCGGCAAATCCTCTTCCTTGGCCATTGCAGAAATTGCAGGCAGCTATTACTTGATGAGTTTGACAGAAACGGGCTCAGAAATATTGAAGGAATTTTCGGCAGAAGAAGCTCGGGAATTGCTTGCGGAATCCACTTCGGTGACTTCCAAGAAACCGAAGCAGAAACCAACAACGGCCCGTTTGCAATTGAGTGATTTCCGCAAAAACTATGCGGATATGTTTGAGAAATGAGTATGAACCACGAACAAAGAAGACAAAAGGAGGGACTCCGGAATGTGGGCTGAATTAATGGATGCATGGGCAAATTACAACGGAGATTCCTCCCAAGTCGTCAATTTATACATATTGTTTTTTATCATCGCGTTGGTGCCGACCATTTTGGTGCTGACGACGAGTTTTACCCGGACCGTCGTGGTCTTGTCGTTTACCCGGAACGCCCTCGGAACCCAGCAGTCGCCGCCGAACTTGGTGTTGACCGGCTTGGCGCTGTTTTTGACGTTGTTCATCATGCGCCCGGTTTATACCGAAGTCACAGAAGAAGCGGTGCTTCCGTTTTTGGAAGGGGAAATCTCGCGGGAAGAAGCGTTCGACCTGGCGGAGGACCCAATCAAGGAATTCATGTTGGATCAGACGAGAGGTTCGGACGTGGAATTGTTTGTGGAACTGTCGGGAGAAGAAGCGCCGGAGACGCCGGCTGATTTGCCGTTGACCACCGTGGTGCCAGCATTTGCCATCAGTGAGCTGCGCACCGCCTTCACGATCGGCTTTTTGATATTCGTGCCGTTCCTGATTATCGACATCGTGATCGCCAGTATCTTGATGTCGATGGGGATGTTCATGCTGTCGCCGGTGATGGTTTCCCTGCCGTTCAAGCTGCTGCTCTTTGTTTTGGTGGATGGATGGTATTTGATTGTGGAATCTCTGGTGAAAGGGTTCATGTAGAAGCGGGGCGGTCAGCTGTCACTTGTCCATAAAGACGGGTTTCATGGACAAGTGAAGGGAATCAGACAGGTAAAAATCCAACGAGAGGTGAATGATGACACTAGCAGAAGTATTGGATGTTCTCCAAGAAGCGTTTCTGGTGATGCTGAAGGTCGGCGGACCGATATTGATTATTGCATTGGTGGTGGGACTGCTCATCAGTATCCTGCAGGCCACCACCCAGATTCAAGAACAGACGCTCAGTTTTGTGCCGAAACTCCTGGCCATTTTAGGGGCACTGGTGCTGCTTGGAAACTTCATGATGAACACGTTGATTGAATTCACCGAGCACATCTTTCAATTGATTGCCGGAATGTAAAGGAAGAGAAGAATGGAAGCCATCGTCCAACAGTTTTTTATTGTCTTGATGCGTATCTCGCTGTTTGTTGTCCTTTGTCCGGGATTTTCATTCAAAGGTGTGCCGCAGTTCGTCAAAGTTGCCATCTCATTCGGCATCACAGCGGCAGTCTATACGACGATGCCGCCACTGGAATCCGTGCTTCCGACAGGATTGTTCATTTTACTCTTGTTGAAGGAAGCGCTGGTAGGAGCGGCCATCGGGTTTATCGCCCAATTGTTCTTTACCGGAATTGAGATGGCGGGGAACTTGGTGGATTTTCAAGTAGGATTTTCCATGGCTTCCGTTTATGATCCGATGATGGGAGTGCAGGCCTCCAACTACGGCCGGGTGTACTACTGGATTTCGATGTGCGTGTTTTTCTTTACGAACATGCACCACCAAGTCATCCGGACCCTCGTGCAGTCGTATGAGTTTGTCCCAGTCACGCAAACCAACTTCACCCACTTCGGGACGGAAGGGTTTATCCATCTGTTCGGCTATGTATTCGAAATTGCATTGAATTTGGCGTTTCCGTTGGTATTGGTGTCGTTGTTGTCGGAAGTGGTGTTGGCACTGCTGTCACGGACGGTGCCTCAAATCAATGTGTTGATTTTGGGGATGCCGCTTAAAATTACGGTGAGTTTGTTGTTTTTGTTCTTCTTTTTGCCGACGTTGATTCAAAACATCGGCGACGTGCTGCCGGAGATGATCCGGTACATCAACGAACTAATGCGGTCGTTGGTTTCGATATAGAAAAAATGGTTCGTTAATCAAGTTTTAATTTAATGAGTGATGTCTAGCGATTCAAGTCCTGACCCCACACGGAAAAAGATAAATCAGCCCATTGCGCAGCATGCTCATTCAGGGCGTGATTTCCTATTTTCCGCGGGGGTCAAAGCGGACTTGCCTCGCTTTTCTAAAAAAGGGGTGAGGTCATGTCTGACAAGGATGGAAAAACGGAGAAACCCAGTCCCAAGCGTTTAAGGGACGCGCGGAAAAAAGGGGAAGTCCCCAAAAGTCAGGACTTGTCTTCGGCCATTTCCTTTTCTGTTTTCACCCTGGGGCTGGTTGCGCTGATGAGTTACGTGTTCCAACATGGATTCGTCCTGTTCAAAACCTTCTTATCGAGCGGACTGTCCGTGACAAATTTGGAAGCAGACATGGCGGCGGTCGGCATGAAAGCGTTGGTGTTTTTCTTCGTCCTTGCCGGTCCTGCGCTGGCACTCGCTTTTTTCACCGGCATCATCGGCAATATGGTGCAAGTGGGCTTTTTGTTTACAGCGAAATCTCTAAAACCCTCGTTCGGCAAAATGAACCCTGTAAGCAACGCGAAGAACATGTTTGGAAAAAAAGCTTTTTTCGGCTTGTTAAAGAATTTGCTGAAACTCGGTATTGTTTTCGGTTTGACGTATTCTGTATTGAAAGAGTCCATGACACCGATTTTGAATTTGTCCAGTTTAGGAACCGAGCGCATTTTCTTTGTTTTAGCCGGTCTGGCACAGGAAATCGGGAAGCGAATCGCCTTGTTTCTTTTGGTGGTCGGGGTTGCCGACTACGCTTACCAGCGCTATGAACACCGGAAGAATTTGAGCATGACCAAGCAGGAAGTCAAAGAAGAATTCAAAGAATCAGAAGGCGATCCGCAGATGAAATCTCAACGGAAACAGCGCCACAAAGAGATGATCAGCGGGAACATGAAAGACGTGGAATCTGCAGCAGTGGTCATCACAAACCCGACCCACTTTGCTGTGGCGATCCGCTACGAAAGAGGCAAAGATGACGTGCCGACTGTGGTCGTGAAAGGTGCCGACCATATGGCGCAGCTCATCAAAGAGCGGGCCAGAGAGCATGACGTGCCAATCATCGAAAACAAGCCGGTTGCCCGCAGTTTGTATAAATCAGTGGAACCCGGTCAACCAGTTCCAGCTGCTATGTATCAGGCCATTGCTGAAATACTGGCCTTGATTTACCGCTTGGAAGAAAGCAAAAAACATAAGATTTAGATAACGAGTCAAAGAAAGAGGAGACAACAGCATGACGAATGCACTCAACCAACGTATGAATAAACTAAACGGCTACTTAAATATCCTTGTAGCATTCTTTGTGGTGGCCATCATCGGGATGATTGTCATCCCACTGCCGGCATTCCTGCTGGATATATTGCTGGTCATGAATATCGCCATCTCGGTGACGATTCTTGTACTGACGTTATTCACCCATTCGGTGCTGGAGTTCTCCTCTTTCCCAACCATGCTTTTGGTGACGACAATGATTCGTCTGGCGCTGAACATCTCTTCCACCCGTCTCATTTTGAGCGAGGGGTACGCCGGTGAAGTCATTGACACGTTCGCCACCTTCGTGACTGGAAACAACTACATCGTAGGGGCTGTCATCTTCTTGATTATCACCATCATTCAGATGGTCGTCATCACAAGCGGGTCCAGCCGGGTGTCGGAAGTTTCCGCACGGTTTACGCTGGATGCGATGCCGGGGAAACAGATGGCGATTGACGCCGACTTGAACGCCGGATTAATCACCGAAGACGTGGCGAAAAAACGCCGGAACGACCTGCAATTGGAAGCCAACTTCTATGGGGCAATGGACGGGGCGAGTAAGTTCGTCAAAGGAGACGCCATCGCCGGCATCATCATCACCATCATCAACTTGATCGGCGGCATCCTCATTCACTCGATGCAAGGAAACTACACGGTCATGGAAGCCATCGCGCACTTTGGCCAGTTGACCATTGGGGACGGGCTGGTCAGCCAGGTGCCGTCTCTGATGATTTCGGTGGCGTCCGGTATCCTGGTGACTCGGACCGCCAATGCGAAAGGATTCGGGGAAACGCTCGGCGGCGAATTGTTTGGCACCCCGCAAGTCCTGTTTATCGTGGCAGCCGTCATGGGTGTTTTCACTGTGGTTCCGGGTTTTCCAACCGTACCATTTTTGTTGATTGGGCTCATCATGGGCGTGGCCGCGTACTTATTGATGCAAAACGAAAAAGAAGCCGCAGAAGAAACAGCCAAGAAAGAAGCGCGGGCCGCCGCTGAGATGGTCAAAAAAGAACCGGTGGAAGAACCGGTCTCCGCTTTCCAAGTTGACCCGATTGCCATCGAAATTGGGTACGGGTTGATTCCGTTGGCAGATGAAAGCAAAGATTCGAACTTGACCAGCCATATCGCAACGGTCCGCAGACAATGTTCACAGGAGATGGGCATCGTGCTTTCGCCAATCCGTATCCGTGACAACCTGCAGCTGTCGCCAAATGCTTATTCCATCAAAATCAAAGGCAACGAAATCGCAAACGGCGAATTGTATGTCGATAAGTTTATGGTGGTGGAACCAGGCGGCGAGTTTGAAATTCAAGGTATCCCGGCAAAAGAGCCGGCATTCGGTTTGGATGCCCTTTGGATTGTCGACAGCGAACGTGAGAAAGCAGAACTGTACGGCTATACCGTCGTCGATCCGCTGACTGTTCTGGTGACCCACTTGAAAGAAATGATCCGCAAAAACGCATACGAATTGCTGGGAAGACAAGAAGTCAAACAGCTTCTGGAAGGCATCAAAGACCAATACAACGTGGTGATCGACGAACTGATTCCGGATGTTCTGTGTCTGGGAGAAGTGCAAAAAGTGCTGCAAAACTTGTTGCGGGAAGATGTGCCGATCAACGACTTGGTGACGATCTTGGAGACGCTGGCCGACTATGGAAACAGCACCAAAGACACCGAAACATTGACCGAATATGTCCGCCAGGCGTTGAAACGGACCGTGGTCAAACCGCATCTGGATGAAAACAACACCTTGACAGTGATGACGGTACACCCGGACACAGAGGAACACATCAGCCAGAGCATTCAAAAATCTTCTGCCGGTTCGATTCCAGTGTTGCAGCCGCAAGTGATCACCTCCATTTTTGACAGCATCAACCAGCAGCACAACCAATTGCTCGCACACGGCCTGCCGCATGTCTTATTGACTTCTCCAAAAATCCGGCCGGCGATGAAAAACCTGATTTCCTTCAATTTCCCTGACTTGGCGGTACTTTCTTTGAATGAAGTGCCCAACGAAGTCAGCTTGGAAACAGGCGGCATGATTGAAATTGGAAACCAGTAAGGCATTAAGGATAAAGGAAAGAAGGTGAGTTCGTGCTCAATGAATCTGAATCCAATCAAAAGGTTTTGAAGTACCTCCCTTTAGTGGAACGGGCGGCCAAGAAAGTGAAAGTAAAAAGCTCGGACTATGAAAAAGACGACTTGATCAGCATGGGCGTTCTCGGTTTGATGGATGCATTGGAAAAGTATGACGACTCCAAACAAATTCCGTTTGAACATTATGCCTACATCCGAATCAAAGGCGCCATCATCGATGAAGTGCGGAAGACTTCCCGGGTGCCGCGTTCCCGTTTGAATAAACTGAACAGCTATTACAAAGCGAAAGAAAAGTTGGAAAACGAATGGATGCGGACCCCGACAGAAGAAGAAATTTGTGCGGAGCTGGGAATCGATGAGAAACAGCTGAAAGGCATCCATGAAACGGTCCACATGTTGGCAAATGTTTCGTTGGATGAAATGTTGTTTGATGAAGAAGCAGGCACGTCCACCCGAATGGAGTACTTGGAAGACAAGGAGGCCGTCGGGGTGGAAGAGATGTTTTTGAAAAAAGAACAGCAGGCTCTTTTGATAGAGGGCATCAAGCAATTGACCGAAAGAGAACAGACCATTCTGCAGTTGTATTATGTGGAAGAACTGCCGCTCAAGGAAATTGCGTACATATACGACATATCGATTCCGCGGGTGTCGCAGATTCACGGAAAAATAGTACTGAAATTGAGGGAATTCCTTCAAAAAGAAAATCGGGAGGCCGTACGGTGATCAGAAGCATAGATGTACTCAGCAGAAACTTTAACGTATTGCAGGAAAAACAGAAAAACTTAAGTGCCAACGCAGCCAATGCCACCACTCCGGGATACAAATTCCAGGAGTTGATGCAGCGGACAATGGCGCCTTCCGATTTGTTTACGCATACGGACGGACCGGAAGTGGACCGCCGCCAGGAATTGGGCGGATTTGTTTTCGGAAATGAAATCGACGAAGCCGTCACGAATTTCCAAGACGGCGCACTCCAGCAGACCGGCTTGGCCACCGATTTGGCTGTCCAAGGCGACGGCTTCTTCGCGGTGCAGGGGCCGAACGGAGAGACATTGTACACACAAAACGGCCGTTTCACGGTGGACGGTGCCGGCCAGTTGGTCACCCAAGAAGGCTATCCGGTCATGACGACCCAGCCGGCGGGGCCATTTTCTGCAGCCACCACCGTTGATGAGTTTGGTTTTATTGACGGCACCGCTGCAAGAATCGTGGTGACGTCTTTCGGGGAAAACACCGACGGATTGACCGCGGTCGGGAACGGGTATTTCACCGGGGAAGGCGGGCAAGAAAATGCCGGTCTGGCCACCATCCAACAAGGCTATTTGGAAACATCAAACGTCGAAATGGTCGACGTGATGGTGGACATGATGCAGATTTCCAGGGAATTTGAAGCCAACCAAAAAGTATTGCATGCCTCAGATGAGACGCTGCAAAAAGCCACCAACGAAATCGGAAAAGTATAGGAGGGTGACCGATGAATGTATCGATGAATATCAGTAAAACAGGAATGACATCCCAACAACGCGCCCTCGATGCGATTTCCCATAACATCGCCAACGTGAACACCGACGGCTACAAAGCCAAAACAACCAGCTTCCGCGCCTTGATGAACAACGAAATCACGGAACAGGATGTATTGTTGAATGAGGACAACCAGCCGTCCGCCATCACGGCCGGTGTACGGAGTGACGTCACCGGCACCGATTTCCGTCAAGGGAGCCTGACAGGAAGCAGCCGGAACCTGCAGCTGGCGATTGCCGGAGAGGGATTCTTCGGAGTGGAAGACGCTTCGGGCCAATTCCAGTTGACGCGTGATGGCTCGTTTACACGCAACGGATTCGGACAGATTGTCAACGGAAACGGCGACCGTTTGATGATGCAGACAATCGTTCCGCCGACACAGTGGCCGGTTGGTCCGATTGCAGTCGCAGAGGACGGGACGGTCTCCATTCAAGGAGAAGAGGGAACAGTCCAAGTGGGGAACGTTCCGGTTTACCTGCCCGAAAACGACCAGCAGCTCGTGGCGGTCGGGGAAAACAAGTATATTCTGGCAGACGGGGAAGCACCCATCGCTCCTGGCGGCCGCATCCAGCAACAATTCATTGAAGCATCGAATGTGAATCTGGCAGATGAAATGACCAGTATGATGGTTGCGCAGCGGGCTTACTCCTTGAACGTGAAAGTCGCACAAAGTACGGATGAATTGATGACAATGATCAACCAATTTAATCGTTAGTGTTGAAAAAGCAGGTGAAAAAGATGATTGAACTACAAAATGTGTCCAAGTTGTACCGAGGCGGTGTGCACGCTTTGAAGAACATATCGCTTAAAATTGAAGACGGGGAATTCGTGTATTTGACCGGGATGAGCGGTTCAGGCAAAAGCACCCTCATGAAGTTGTTGTACCGGGAAGAAAAAGCCACAAGAGGGCATATTCGAGTCGGCAACCGCGTGATTACCAAGCTGAAAAACCGTGACATCCATGAACTGAGAAGAGAAGTAGGCGTTGTGTTCCAAGATTTTCAGCTCCTTCCTACGCGGACGGTTTTTGAAAATGTGGCTTACGCATTGGAAGTCATTGAAACAGAACCGGCGGAAATCCGCACACGTGTGATGGAGGCTTTGCGTGTAGTGGGGTTGGAAGAAAAAGCAGAGGCGTTTCCATCCGAATGTTCCGGTGGGGAACAGCAACGGGTGGCCATTGCACGTGCCATTGTGAATGCGCCTAAAGTGCTCCTGGCAGACGAGCCGACGGGAAACTTAGATCCGGCTGCTGCAATGGAAATCATGCGGCTGTTTTACCGCATCAATCAACGGGGAACAACAGTGGTCATGGCGACCCATAATCAGAAAATCATCCGGCAGATACCATTCCGCGTCATCGAATTGGTTAACGGAGAATTGAAACGCGACCGGACACAAAATCACATTTCCCTGTTGTACAGCGCAAAAATGGGCGAATACTTTGTCGTTTAAATGCAAAAGAAACCGAGACCGCTCGTAGGGAGTGCATCTCGGTTTCTTTTCGTTTATCCACGATCTGTTAAATCGCTGATCACGTTTCTGTTCATCAATCTGGACAGCCACAGATGAAGAAGCATGCCCAACATATTGACGACGGTGATGATCAAGAAAATATCGGGATTGTCCGGGAAGTTGTTTGCCGCAATGAGCATGCTGGCAGCGGTGTTCCTTTGCCCAGTACCAAGCGCCCCTACCTCTTGCAGGTGATCCTGGTCGTTTTTTCCGGCCAAGAAATACCCGAAAATGGTGACAACGATGACAAAGAGAACGCCGGCCAATATGGACCCATTTCCTGAAATTTGGATGAGTCTTTGAATATTGCCCACCAAAGTACCTACGATGACCACCCACAACGCAATGTTCCCAATTTTTTCCACCCAAGGCTGGATGGTATCGGAAAAGTTGGAAGCGACGGCATCTACAATCAACCCTAAAATAATCGGAAGGATCAATTGACGGGTCAAGTTAATGAAGAGTTCCCAGGCACTGACAGATACATCCGGTAGAATCAGGGGCAATACAATTGGAAAGTATACGCAGCTGACAAGAATCAGAACCATCATCAAACTGGCTCCCAACGCCACGGCATTGTCCGAAAATTTGGTCAGTTTGATCAAAAAAGGTGCGCCCGCACACATGCTGAAAATCATCAATCCGGCCGCCAATGAAGTTGGCGAGTGTCACACGAAGATGAAATGGCTACTTCTTTAAGTGATTGGTGATATCTTTGACGTTTTGTACCAGTCCGACGTTGAACATGGTGAACAAAACAAAAATCGGCAAAGCGAAGTTGCCGATTTGGGACAAGAAATTTAATAAATTGTCCACGTCTGTTGAAATCCTCCTCATAAGAAACTCTATTTGGTACTCACGAAAAGTATTTTATCAAATCATACAAAGGATTTGAATTTTGACGGGTCGGCAAATCAGCCGGTCAATACGGCACGAAAAGCTTCACGGAAGTGATCCCGGTCTTCCTGGGTCATGGCTTTGGGTCCTTTTGTCCGCTGTCCGCTTTTGCGGGCCATGGCGCTACGGTAACGTGACTCCAAAAGTCGGTCGATGTTTTCAAGTGTATACCGCTGTCCTTTGTGATGCAGAACGATGCACCCTTTGTTGAGCGCCAATGAGGCCAAGCCGTAATCTTGTGTCACGACGATGTCCCCTTTTTTCACCAGCTGCACAATCCGAAAATCAGCGGAATCCGCACCCGAGTCCACATATATTCGTTCCGCGTGAGGGGGGAGTTCTTCCAACGAATAATGGGAGAAGCTGGAGACGAACGTCACCGGGACTCCCGAATTTTCTGTTTCTTCCAACACAATCTCTTTCACCGGACTGGCATCTGCATCCACATAAACACGCAACAATCATCCCTACTTTCTTTTTTTCTTTACTATACATGGATTTCAGAAAAATCGCGATCCAAATCAGGAACGACAGGAGGTGAGAGTTGCGATTCGTGCATAATAATGAGAGAATAGCTATGGTAGAATTTTTTTGCGTTCAAACAAGGAACGTTTCAATGATGAAATGACAGCGCTGTCCTTGTGGTGTATACGGTTGAATAAATATGCCGTACGCAGGAAGAAGATACGCAACGAAGGAAGGATGGTTGAGATGAAGTTAGGAATGATACGATCGACTTATCCAAACGAAAAACGAGTGGCCCTGCTGCCGGAACACATCACGAATTTTGGAGAAAACTTAGTGGTGGAGCGGGGATTCGGAGAGATGATGGACATCCCTGATGAAGCTTACGCAGAAAAAGGGTGCCGTCTGGCGGACAGGGAAGAAATTTTCGCGGAATGCAATGCGATTTTCTCCCTGAAACTGATTCAACCGCATGACTATCCACACATCCGAGACGGCCAGATGATTGTGGGGTGGACCCACCCGGAAGAAAGCGGCAAAAAATTTATGGAGGCGCAGGGCTTCCCGAAAGAGTTGATCATTGTCGACTTGGACAACATCAAGCCCTCCATCCATTTGAACGGGAAGAAGGCACTCATTGACTCCATTCCAAGAAACTTTGTGGTGAAAAATAGTTTTGTCGCCGGATTTGCCTCTGCGGTCCACGCCATCACCAGCTACGGCCAGCTGCCGCATACCGATACGAAAATCGCCATTTTGGCAGCCGGAAATGTGTCCCAGGGGGCTTTTACAGCGGTCTCCAAGCTGGGCGGGCAGGACATCCGGTTATTTTACCGCAAAACGATGAACGAATTCAAAGAAACTCTCTCGGATTACGACATCATCATCAGCGGGATTGAGATGGATGACAAGAGCAAACACATATTGTCTGAGGACGAACAGCAGCAGTTGAAACCGGGCGCGTTGGTCATCGACGCGGCGGCGGATGCCGGATATGCGTTCGAAGGCGTCGACTATACCACGTACGAAAAACCATTGTACAAGAAACACGGAGTCTACTACTACTGCGTGAACAACTCGCCGTCTTATTTGTACCGTGAATCCAGCCGGGCGATTTCCGAATCGTTCAGCAAATGGGTGTACAGCCGGGACATGCAGGAATTCTACGATGCGGCCCAAACATTGACTTAATGAAAATTCCCAACCCTGCCGACTCCTTTCGGCTGGGTTGTCTGTATATAACAGTATTAGCGCGGGTATTAGTAAAGATAATAGAAAGCGCAGAGAAAACCTTGATTCACCTTGACTTTCACTTGAGCAAACAGTAACATATTAAGGGAGCAATCGTTTTCAGGAAACGGTACCCGAAATCGGTTTACATGTTTTGAGAAAAACGTGAGAAAAAGAGGCGGAAGAATATGCATGAGAAAAAGAAAATCACCATTAAAGATATAGCAAAAGCAGCGGAGGTCAGTGAAACAACAGTCTCCCGCTTTTTAAATGCCAAATATGAATACATGTCGGAAGAAACAAAAAAACGGATCGAAGAGGTGGTGGAGGAGTTAAATTACCGTCCAAGCAATATCGCCCGCTCATTGAAGTCCAAAAGAAGCTTCTTGATCGGGGCGGTCATCGCAGATATCGAAAACCCGTTTTCCAACATGATCATCAAAGGTTTGAGTGATCAAGCCGATAAAATGGGGTTTTCCATGATGATCGCCGTTTCGGACAACACACCGCGAAACGAACAGGAGCACATCCAGCGGTTTGTGGACAACGGGGTCGATGCGCTGGTGGTGAATACCGTCGGCAACAATGATGAATACTTGTTGAACCTCCACCGATCGGGTCTGCCGGTGATTTTGTTGGACCGTGCCATTGAAAAAGACGAGTTGGATCTGGTTACCTCCAACGGTTACGAGCTGGCATCGGAAGCGATGGATCATCTCCACAGCCAAGGGTATGCGTTTGTCGGATACTTCACTGAAGAGATGGCCAATAATTCCCAGCGCCAGAAACGTCACCAAGCGTTTGAAGATAAACTGGACGCATTGGGAATGGACGGAGAAACATATGTGGTGGACATCCATAATTTGAAGACTCTCCAAGGCCAACTGGAAGATTTTGAACAAAGAGAAGGTCCCAAAGCCCTCTTTGCAGCCAACGGATTGGTGCTGCTGGAAGTGTTGAAAGGGATGAAAGAATTGTCCATCGCAGATTACGACGAAATCGGCATCTGCGGATTCGATGATTTGGCATGGGCCTCCTTGATAAGAGACGGAATCACCACAATCCGGCAAGACTCTTACAGCATCGGGCAGGAAGCCTGCCGCTTGACCGTGAAACGTGTCCTGGAAGAAAAAGGCAGAACTTCCAGAAATTACGTCGAGCTGCCCGGCGAGTTGATTGTCCGCGGATCGACGATGCGGAAAAACAACCAGCTGTAAACCAATCGCCAAACCAAAAACCTTGCAGAGAAGACACACAGTCTTTTCCGCAAGGTTTTTTAATGAAGATTACTCATATACTCTTTTGGCGCTTCCCCGGTCACGTAATTCGTTGTCGGGAATCCGGCGTACGGTTGGGTTGAAGGGGAAACTGGAAGTGTCCTGTTCGACCGTTTCGCGGATCAGTGTGTAATTTCCATGGGCGATGGCATCCATCACTCTTTGTTCCAGTTCATATCGGAATTTGATTCTCTCGTCATTTAAGTCTTTACTCGTTCCGTGAGGATACAAGGGAGTCCGATCGCGTTTCATAGCAACCTTCCTTTTTGGATTGCTTAATAAAATAATAGCATGAATCGAGTATTAAGTGTTTTTTTTTTGCAAAAATCGCACATATTCTCGCAAAAAAGTGGATGTCGTTCTGATTGACTGTCTGTACAATAAAAGTAAGGAAGAAAGGCAGTATAGTCACAAAAAAGAAAGCGCTTATTGAAAGAGTTGTTCGACAGCGTAAAGCAAAGGATAAATCAGATGGCGAATGAATTATTGTACCCAAAAGCCACATTGACCAGACAGGTGTCACTGCTGGACGGCATGTGGAAATTTTAATTTGATCCAGAAGAAAAAGGCGTGTTGGAAGGATGGAACCGAGGACTTCCGGAACCGCTCACAGTTCCTGTTCCGTCCAGTTTCAATGATTTGTTTACCGACAAAGACAGCCGGGAATATGCGGGGGACTTTTGGTATGAAACCGACTTTTTTGTGCCGGGAGAATGGACCGACAAAGACTTGGACTTGCGGTTCGGTGTCGCGACCCATGAAGCGACGTTTATGTGAACGGAAAGGAAGTCGCGTTTCACCGCGGCGGGTTCTTGCCGTTCAATGCACCCATCAATGATGTCTTACTGCCCAATCAAACCAACAAAGTGGTGGTCCGCTTGAACAATGAGTTGAGCGCGACCACTCTGTCGGTCGGGAAAACGGTGACGAAGAAAAATGGACGGAAGATGGTGAAGCCGTTCTTCGACTTCTTCAATTATGCCGTTTGCAGCGGTCGGTTTGGCTGGTGGCGACACCAACAGAAAGTATCGTGGACTTCACGGTCAATCACCGCATTGCAGGCAAAGACGCGCAAGTTGCATACGATGTGCAGACAATCGGCAGCTGTGAGGTACATGTGGAAGTGTTTGACGAAGAAGGAACACGGGTTGCCGCCGTGGAAGGCAAAAAAGGCGCCCTCGCCATAGAGAATGTTCATCTGTGGAAACCGTTGGATGCTTACCTGTACACGTTCCGATTCAGCAGTCGAAACGGCGAACAGGGCGAACAGTTGATCGATGAGTACGAAGAAGACATCGGCGTGCGCACAGTTCATGTCGATGGAAACAAACTCTATATCAACAATGAAGAAGTGTACTGGACAGGTTACGGCGAACAAATGGATTTGGAAATCAAAGAAGAACACTCTGCTGACTAAAGTAAACCAGAAAGCTCTGCAGACCGAGGAAATCTGTAGAGCTTTTTGATTTGAAAGCGCTGTATAATTATTCTTGTTTTTATCTTAAAATCCTAATGAAGGATTACAGGAAGTGGCAATACAAGCAGGCAACACCGAATAAAAGGAACAATTTTGTTTATTCGAAAAGTGGGAGCAAGAGGTGAGAAAAACTGGCGATAACAAGGGAATGAAAAGGTTTTTTTATGTGGAGGAGAGGCTGGGATTTAATTCAACGGCTGCTGTTTCTGTCCTCGTTCGTTAGTGTAAAATAGTTCTCGGTAAGTCATCTATTGTTTATTGGACAAAAAGAAACGAGACCTTTATTCTAAAAGTTACCACACAAATAGAAAGAGGTCTCGTTATGAACAATATAATAGCACAAATCATTGCATTGTGGAAGGAAGAAGATACCCTACTTGATATAGAAAGCCATTTAAACCTATGGTTTCAAGGATGGAATGAATGGATAATGAAATACGCAATAGAACGAATGGACAAGGAACTGTATTACCACTATAAGCAAGAGGGCTGGAAAATAGATAGAATAGAACA
>NZ_AUCD01000020.1 GCF_000429585.1 Atopococcus tabaci DSM 17538 | reverse complement strand
AAAGAATATATTTAAGTCGATTACATTTGATTGTGGCAAGGAATTTTCCAATTGGAAAAACTTAAGTAATCAACAAGATATTTCTATTTTCTTTGCGGATCCAGGCTGTCCCTCTCAACGCGGACTAAATGAACATTCAAACGGTCTCTTACGTAAAGATGGGTTACCTAAACAAATGGACTTCAACGAAGTCGATCAACAATTTATTTCTTCTGTCGCAATCCGAAGGAATAAAATACCTAGAAAATCTTTAAACTATAAGACCCCGTTGGAGGTCTTTCTGGAGAATGTATCAGGTTTAAATTATTTCTAGCTTAATTTGACAAACGAAACAATATAAAAGGTGCTTAAAAGAAGAAGTTCTCATTGATAAAAAGTGTTTATCAATGGGAATCACTTGGGAATATGGTCGCAGCTATCGATAAAAGCTCTTTATCGATAGAAAACAAGCTTAAAAAAGCTGTTCCCATCGATAAGTGTCTCTTAACCTCAGAAAAACCTTACTTTACCTTCACTACATACCGGCCTTGTCTGTGTCCGCCGTTCAACACCGTTTCCAAGGCGGATTCGACTGTGTCCAAAGGCACTTCTTCATAGACCAATTCGTCCAGTTGCTCGGGCTTCCATTCACCGCCAAGCAATTTCCATAGTTCAGTGCGCAACTGAGAGGAAACTTCCACGGAGTTGATGCCGAGCAGCTGAACGCCGCGTAAAATGAACGGCAGGACGGTGCCTTTGAAGCGGTGTCCCGTAACGTTTCCAATCAATGCCACCGCACCGTTGGGATTAATTTGGGAAAGGATGGCGGGTACGAAATCTCCGCCCAAATTCTCAACGGCACCGGCCCAGCGCCGTTTCGCCAAAGGACGCGGTTTATCCAAAAGGATCTCATCTGGATGAATAAGAGAGGAGGCGCCCAGTTTGCGTAGATAATCTCCAGCCTCATCCAACTGTCGTGTTGCAGCAACAACAGAATAGCCCAGCTTCGACAAAATGGCGATCGTGATGCTGCCGACGCCTCCGGTTGCTCCGGTCACCAAAATATCCCCGGATTCAGGAGTCACACCGGCATGTTGCAAAGCATGCATGGATTGGGCAGCGGTGAAACCGGCTGTTCCGAATACCATCGCTTCTTTCAAAGACAATCCAGTTGGGAGGGCAGTGAGCCAGTCGGCGGGAACACGGGCATACTCGCTGTAGCCTCCTGAGTGTCCGACCCCCAGCTGAAACCCGAAAGCCAACACTTCATCGCCTTCTTTGAAGGAAGGAACGCTGGATTCCACAACGGTCCCGCTCAAATCGATGCCGAGGACAGCCGGAAATTCGCGGATCACCCCGGAGTTTTCCTGCGTTGCCAACGCGTCTTTGTAGTTGATGCTGGAATAGGCCACTTTCACCACTACTTCTCCCTCGGGCAAGTCTTCTTTCCTGAGGGTATCAAACCCTTTTTGAACCATCCCGTCCTCGTCCTGTTTGACACGAAAAGCTTTAAATGAATCCATGAAATCCCTACCTTTACTCTTTTCAATCAGTATAACAAAAACCAAAAGGAAACAAAAAAAGAAAGGCCGGCAGATGCCGAGCCTTTCAAAAGACTCACCAACACTATTTGACATAGAGCCGTCATTATTTGGTGGAACGGGAAGCGAATGAACGGAAATCGATGCCGCGCGCGTCGCACCAGTCACGTGTGTCACCGGAGATAATCAAATCGGTGCGTTGCAGATTCTGTGGCCTACGTGACTGAAGCAAGGTCAAGATGCGAGCCAGTTCTTTTTTCCAGCCCTCGATGACGGTTACGGTTTCGTCCACGCCTTCCTGCAGGACCAAGTGGAGGACTTGACTGGAAATGCCCGTCAAAGACGCGCCCAATGCGAGTGACTTGGCGATGTCCATCGGCTCGCGAATCCCGCCGGAAGCAATCAATGTGGCTTCGGGAAGGAATTCTTGGGCTTCCAGCAAGGAAACAGCTGTCGATTGGCCCCAACCTTCCAGATCATCAAATTTTTGTTCTTTGCGGCGGTAGTTCTCGATTTGCGCAAAATCCGTTCCGCCCGTACCGCTGATGTCGATGATGGAAACACCGATGGAGCGGAGCAGACGAATGGTTTCGCGACTCATTCCAAAGCCGACTTCTTTGACCATGACCGGACGGTCCAAGCCGTTGACGATTTCTTCGATATTGGAAATCCAGTCTGTGAAGTCCCGGTCTCCTTCGGGCATGACCACTTCCTGTGGGGCGTTCACATGAATTTGTAAGGCATCCGCCTGCAACAGGTCGACAGCCCGTTTGGCGTTCTCCAACCCATGCCCGGCACCCAAGTTGGCAAACACCAGGCCGTTCGGGTTGACTTCGCGGACGATTTTGTAGCTGTCTTCCACTTCCGGCATCTTCATGGCGGCACTCACAGATCCGGTGGCAATCGCCAAACCGGTCTCCCGCGCGACCAAAGCCAGTTTTTCATTGACTTTACCAGTCCAGCGGCTGCCGCCTGTCATCGCATTGATGTAGAACGGCACAGTGAAATCCAGTCCGTCAAATGAAACGGATAAATCCACATCTTGTACAGCCATCTGTGGAAAGGAGTGATGAACAAAACGCACGTCTTCAAAAGGCGGACGGAAAGGTTTGTCGTAAAACTTTTCAGCTAACGACACGTGTTCATTTTTTCGGTTCGTCTGTTTCGGCATAATATACCTCCAAGAGTATTAAATAAACGCATTGTTTTTTTCATGAACGTTCAAAAGAAGCGCAGTGATATGCGCGGCCGCCCATTGTTGAAGAACAGGGGAGAGGTCGGTTTTGTCTTCAAACAAAGCAAATCCGCAATCCCCGCCGCCGGCACCAGATGACTTCGCCGCCCCGCCGTGAGCTTCCGCAATATCGCAAAGCTGGGTGAGCGAAGGAGTCTCAATGACCACACCTGTGATGTCTTTCAATTGATTCAATAACAAGCGGTTGTGCCGGATCTCTTTTTGGACTGTCGGAACGTCTCCGGCACGGAAAGCGGCGGTCATACGGGTCACGCAAGCCTTGCTTTCTTCTAAAAAGCTTTCGTAGGAAGCCACCATTTCTGTTTGTTTGGCTTTCACCTGACCCACCAAATCGGTCGTGGAAGCAGGAGAGCCGGTCCATCCAATCAGCAACTGAAGAGAACCCGGAGGCGTCAGCTGTTCAATGGAAAGAGACGGCCAGTCCATTTCCACTACTTGATGCAGAGGGCACTCGTCCATCCAGCGGCGGACCATTGTTCGATCAAAACTGCTGTAGGCCACCCAACCGGTATACGCACTGGCAGCCAAGTCGCCAAACGATCCGTTGCTGCCAAGGGACAGATGGGCGAGGGCGGCCAGTTTATAGACTAATAGGTCGTGGTCTTCTTGTTGATAATACCTCAGCAAGGCGCGGACAACGGCCACCGTGACGGCACCGCTTGATCCGAGACCGTATTTTTTTCCGGACTCACTGTCCAATTGGCTGTCGATGGTGAGGTGGTAGTAGGATAAATCCGTGCCGGTTTCAAGCAGCCATTGTTCGGTGACCCGAATGGCTGCGAGGACGTACTCCAACGCCTCATTTTCTTCAGTCAGCGTCACTTGCTTGTCTCTTCTTTCCCAACGGAGCGGCTTGTCGCTGTATTGGAGCGAGTGGATGGACCCGTACGCTTCCGATTGTTCCAGGCGGGCGGTAAGGAAACGGTCGACCGCGATGACAATGGAAGGGTGACCGGGTTCCACCACCGCATATTCGCCGGCGATATACAATTTTCCAGGTGCAGCTGCTTCTGCCGTATGGGAAGAGGTGGTTGATTGCGTCATGTTCATGATAGTTCCTTCAGTCCTTCGCCGATGCCGGAAAGGAGCACATGGTCTTCTCCAAAACGGGAAGCGAGATGCCGCTGCAGTTCTTTCGCTTCGGACATGCGGCAAAGGACTTTCACGTTTGGGCCTGCATCCATCGTGAAGTAACAATGGAAGCCTTCAGAGCGGAGCGTCCGCACCAACTCCATCGCCACCAAGCTGTCCGGTTCCCAGTAAGTGAACGGTTCGACGGCGCCCAAGGTGGTCGCGTGCATCTTCAACGCGCTGCGCTCGGTGAGTTTGCCGATGGTGTCAAAATCGCGGTTTTGAATGGCATCCTTCATTTGAATCAAGTCCTGTTCGGTGCTTTCCACCCAGCTTGGGTAAAAAGGCGACGTCTCCACCGTGCGCTTCATGCCTTCACGGCTGGAGACGGATTTTTCTTTTTTGTTCAAAAGGATGAAGAGCATCCCGATATCCCAATCCGCGTCGTCCACTGGAACAGCGTGGGAATCCAAATCGTTTGTGCCTTTTTGCCATTCCACGAACCCGCCGTAAACACTGCGGGAAGCCGATCCCGATCCGCGACGCGCAAGACGGGACAGGTCTTTGCGGGACAACTCAAGCCCGGCTGCGGCGCTCGCGGCCCCTGCCAAAGCAGCCATCCCTGAAGCGGAAGACGCCAAACCGGCAGCGGTCGGCACATGGTTTTGGCTTTCCACAACCGCTTTATGGGAGATGCCGGATTGTTGGCGGACCAAATCTAAAATCACTTGAACTTTTTTCAAAGAAGAACCTGTCTGTTGGACATCGTTTAAGTAAAACTCATCTTCTGTTTTTGTTTCATCAAATCGCACGCTTGTGTCTGTGTAAAAGGCGTCCAACGTCAGCGAAAGGGAACTGTTCATTGGCAGGATCAGTTCCTCATCCCGCTTGCCCCAATACTTGATCAGCGCGATATTTGTGTGTGCTCGCACGGTTTTTTTCATCGTCAGTTCAATCTCCTCCTAATGAATGGATCCATGTCTGCTCAGCGCCGGCATGTTCCAAAGCAGCCGCTATTTTTTCTGCTGCCATACGGTCTGCAGCGAGGGCGATCATACACCCGCCGCGTCCGCCGCCTGTGAGTTTGGCTCCAAGCGCGCCGGCATATAATGCTGCCGCCACCAAACGGTCCAAATGGGCGTTGCTGACTGTCAACGTCATCAGCTGGCTGTGGGCTTTTTTCATACATTCGCCTAATTGTACCGGATTTTTTTCTTGAATGGCAACTTTTGCCTGTTCTGCCAAAGCGCCCAGACGCCGGATGATTCGCCGGGCTTCTTCCGAATACAGCTGCTCCAAGCGGCTGACATCACGGACAGTATCTTTAGTCTGCCCTTTTTGTCCCGTATCCGCAACCACTAAATAGGCGTTCATTTGGAGAGGAAGCGGCTCAAACGGTTTTTCCTTTTGAAAATAAACCGGTATTTCGCCGCTGGTCATCCACGCGTCCAATCCGCTCGGGTTGCCATGGGCAATGGTTTCTGAGACGTTGACCAAGCGCAACAATTGCTCGCGGTCCAGGTCGCGGTGGAAATGTGCGTACAAGGAACGGATGACGGCTGCCGCTACTGCAGCACTGGATCCCATGCCGCGTTCAGGAGGGATGGTGCTTTGGATGTGCATATGGAAGCCGGAAGCGAATTGTCCAAGCGCTTCACACGTCACTTGAACCGCTGCTTTCAAATTATCAAGCGAGTGAGGGGCTTGATCCAGTTCTCCCGTAAAATAATCACTTTCGATTGTGATTGAACCGCTTTTTTCGGTCAATGTTGCCACCACGGAAACGGATGGAAAAGGCACTGCGATAGCTGGTTCGCCGTACACAACCGAGTGTTCGCCCATTAAGATGATTTTTCCATGCGCTGTTCCCACAGCGGGATTGGATACTGTTTTCACTGTTTTCCCTCTTTCTGCTCGATTTCGTCGTTTTCAATACTTTCCATTATATAGGATAAACCTCGTCCAGTTAACCATACTGTATTCTTCTTAAGAAAAAGTAAAGAACCGTGAAAATCTCCTTTATGCAAGCGGCAGCATAAAGCAGTTGTAAAGGATAGAGAAGTTTTGGTAAACTAATTCGGAATATGACGAGCGGGGGGCATCGAACATTGAAGGAATCGGATACATTTTATATTATCGATCGGGAAGAATGGAAAAATCTCCATGGAGAAACCGCCATCACCATGTCAGAAGAAGAGTTGGAATCACTGCGTTCATTGAACGATAAAATCTCCATAGACGACGTAAAAGAAGTGTACGTGCCGATGCTGCAAGTGCTGCACGTTCACTTAAAGCATTACACCGAACGGCAAAAAGAAATACAAAAACGTTTAAATCAACCGCAAAAGAGCACGCCGTATATCATAGGCGTAGCAGGAAGCGTCGCGGTAGGGAAAAGCACATTGGCACGTCTGTTGCAAATGATGATGAGCCGGGTGTACAAAGACAAAAAAGTGGAACTCATCACGACGGACGGTTTCCTTTTTCCGAATGCAGTATTGGAAGAACGGGGAATCATGGACCGGAAGGGGTTCCCGGAAAGTTACAACATGCCGATGCTGTTGAACTTTTTGGCGGATATTAAAAACGGAAAACCGAATGTAAAAGTTCCGGTTTATTCTCATAAACGCTATGACATTGTGCCTGATAAATACCATACGTTGGATCAGCCGGATATTTTGATTGTGGAAGGAATCAATGTGCTGCAGCTGCCGGCCAACGAAAAAATATTCGTCAGCGACTTTTTTGATTTTTCCTTTTATATGGACGCAGAACCGCGGAATATTGAAAAATGGTACCTGCAGCGTTTTGGTGTCCTGCTGCAGACCGCATATTTGAACCCGGATGATTATTATCATTCCTATGCTGTCGGCAATCGTCAAGAAGCATTCGAAATGGCTCGGGGAGTGTGGAAAAGGGTCAACTTGACCAACCTGCACCAATACATTCTACCGACCCGCTTTCGCGCCGATATGATTATCCACAAAACGACGAATCATTATGTGGATCAAATTTTGCTGCGGAAACACTAAAGAGACGATGAACCGAATAAAGCCAAAAAGCTGTTCTGTGAGGACGGCTTTTTTGTCTGCAGGGATTGAAAAAATGATGAAGAATGTATGGAAGTTTCCTATAGAAGACTCAGTGTTAATCCGCTTTGTTATAATGAAAGAGTTGTCTATACTGAAGGTAACAAGACAAAAGAAAACGATGGAGAGATTCACATGCTTGATAAAATCAAACAATTCATGAAAGAGTACGAACCCGAACCGCTCGGGAATCAACGCGACTATGCGGTGTTGCTGCCATTGATTGATTTGGCGGGAGAGATCCATGTCTTATACGAAGTGCGGAGCCAGACGATTTCCCAACCGGGAGAAACATCCTTTCCAGGAGGAGCGGTGGAAAAAGGGGAAACAATGGAAGAAGCTGCCATTCGCGAAACGATGGAAGAGTTGAACTTGTCCCGGGAGAACATTGAAGTATATGGAGAGATGGACTTCATCGTCAATGAAAGACAAGTCATCCATTGCTTCGTCGGGAAATTGCTGAATGTCCATCCGGATAATTTGATTGTGAATGAAGAGGTCGATTCGGTGTTCACCATTCCGTTGTCGTATTTGCTGACCAATGAACCAGAGTATCACGCAACCAGCATGCGAACAGAACACGATGCGGATTTTCCGTTTGATCTTATTTCGAATGGGGATAAGTTCAAGTGGAATCGGTTTGAGCTTTACATCCCGTTTTATCGTTTGCCGGGACATTATCTGTGGGGATATACGGCAAACTTCACTCACCGGTTTACACAGATGCTTCAAGCCGCCGATTTATTTGATCACTGAAAAGGGCTGGTATTAGACGGTTTTTTCAGCATAAGGTATAATCATTCATTGGAGTGCATTGAATAAAGAAAGGAGGGAGACACGATGAAGAAAGTAACCATCTTAATCCCTGCATACAACGAAGAAGAAGTGCTGCCGGCATTGCTGGACCGGTTGGACAGCGTGGCGGCATTCATTCCGCGCTATGAATTTGAATATTTATTTGTAAATGACGGGAGTTCGGACGGAACCTTGAGACTGCTGAAACAGTACAGCGAAACCAATCCGCGTGTGCGGTACATCGACCTTTCCCGGAACTTCGGAAAAGAAACCGCGATGTTGGCAGGATTCGACTATGCGAAAGGCGATGCAGTGGTCATCTTGGATGCCGATTTGCAACAGCCTCCGGAATTGATCCGGGAAATGATTCGCTGGTGGGAGCAGGGATATGAGGATGTCTATGCGGTCCGCGCTCAACGCGAAGGCGAAAGCCGTATGAAAGAATGGACCTCTAAAACGTATTACAAGGTGGTCCAGAAAATGTCTCCCGAGAAAGTGTATCCATTGGCCGGGGATTTTCGATTGTTGGACAGAAAATGCATCGAAGCCTTGAGGCAGCTCCGTGAAAACGAGCGCTACACAAAAGGAATGTACGGTTGGATAGGATTTAAGAAAAAAGAAATCACGTATTATGCCGATGTCCGTGCGGCAGGAGAAACCAAGTGGAGCTGGACTAAGTTGTTCAAACTGGCGATGGACGGCATCACTTCTTACAGTACGGCACCGTTGAAGGTATGGTCGTATATTGGGTTCGCGATTTCGTTCCTGGCGTTTTTGTTTTTGGCTTATGAAATTGGAAAAACGTTGTTGTTCGGAACAAATGCTGCTGGTTACCCGACGTTGCTCGCCAGTATCTTGTTCTTGGGCGGTATCCAGTTGATTTCATTGGGAGTCATCGGTGAATATCTGGGACGCGTGTTTGTCGAAACGAAAGGACGTCCGCCGTATTTCATTCGTGAATCGTCTGACGAAGCGGAAGAAGACACACACGGAAAGAAGGGTCGTTCAAATGACGTGGATTAAAAAAATGTACGAGCGTTACCAGGAAATGGTGGATTATGTTTTGTTCGGTGTGGCAACAACCGTTGTCAACATTGTAGTCTTTTTTCTTTTGGATACTGTTATCGGTATCCCATACTTGGTCGCCAATGCGATTGCCATCATTGCATCGATTTTATTTGCTTTTTATACAAACAAGAAATATGTGTTCAAAACACACACGCCGACATTTAAAGCGGCGTTTCGTGAGTTTTATCTATTTGTGGGTTTCCGGCTCGTCTCGGGCTTGTTTGATATGTTGAGCATGTGGATTTTGGTGGATGTGTTGTCTTTCGGGACCAACACAGCGAAAATCGCCACTCAGTTCATAATCGTGGCATTGAACTACTTGTCCAGCAAGTTTTTCGTGTTTAAAGGATGAGGTGACAGATATTGGAAGAAACACATAAAACATCTATCACAAAGCGAACGCTGCTCGTTTACACGGCCATCTTCCTGGCGATGATCGGTGCGATCTACAGCTACTCGGCCGTCACGGGCAGCTCATTTATTTGGAATAGCGACGGGTTTACCCAGCATTTCCAATTGTTTGTGGATTACGTGGACAAACTGAGAGGCTTCTTTACCGGGGAAGGGTTCCCGCTTTGGGACTGGACCATCGGAATGGGCGCGGATACCATCACTTCGTATGGGTATTATGTCATCGGAGATCCTTTTGTGTATCTGGGCATTCTCTTTCCGCCCGCCTATATGGAACTGGCGTATCACTTGTTGATTTTCGTGCGGATTTGGTTTGTCGGAGCCAGTTTTTTGCTCTACGCCCGAAAAATGAACGTCACCCATGCAGGCGGCCTTTTGGGTGCGGTGATGTATGCTTTCAGCCATTACGTGATTTACAACGTGGTCCGGCATCCGTTTTTCATCATGCCGATGATTTGGTATCCACTGTTGTGTCTTGGCGTGGAAAAAATATTCCGCAAAGAGTCCGGCGTGTTGTTTGCCATGATGGTGGCCTTGAGCGCAATGGTCAACTTTTACTTTTTCTATAAGTTGACGCTGCTCGTCTTCTTGTACGGAGTGGTCCGCTACAGCTCGCTGTTCGGATTCAGCGATTGGAAAGAGGCGTTCCGGACGCTCGGACGCTGTGTGTTCTTATATGGGGTCGGGGTTCTGCTTTCAGCGGTTTTGTTCCTGCCGATGGTCGGCGGATTCCTGGCCTCTTCCAGAAGCCCGGAAGGCGCACCGATCAACTTGTTGCATTACCCGTTGAACTATTACTTCATGTTATTCGTGAACGCATTGACTCCGGGGACTTACTTATGGACAGTCGGCGGGTTCTCCATGTTCGCGCTATTGGCGGTTGTCTTTTTGTGGCGGCGGAGAAGCGAAACGGGTGTCCGCTTCATCTGGCTGGCTGTTTCGGTGATGGGAGTCATGATCTTGTTCCCGTTTTTCGGTTCATTGATGAACGGATTGTCAGGCCCTTATAACCGGTTCACATTCGCTTTCCCGTTTTACTTCGCGCTGGCCGGCGCCTGGATGTTGGAACAAAGAGACCGGCTCGAGAAGAGAGATTTCCAAATCATGAGGTATGCTCTGTTGTTTTTCACCTTGTTTTATACGGTTCTCATGTTTGTGGACGATATGGTGTTGTTCTACCTCAACCCATTGCTTATTGGTTGGGGGATGTGGGCTCTCCTTCGTTGGGAAAAATCCGGCCGTTTCAAGGTGAACTGGCGGAAAAACATACCAGTGGCATTGATTGCGTTGACGGCAGGGAATCTGGCAGTGAATGCCCTTGGGTTCTATTATCCGTTCGGAAAGAATGCCATGGCCGAAACATTGGAATACGGCGAATCGGAAGCGGCGTACCGGGAGTTGTTCGGCGGTTTGGAACAAGAGCTGCCTGAAGACAGCCTCTACCGTGTAGGGGTGACGTCGAAAGACAATCACGTCCGCAACCAATTCGTGTATTTGGATTTGATGGGATTGAATTCGTATCTTTCGTTGACGGATGGAGATGTCGCTCAATTCGCCTATGACTTGGAATCCGGTGCGTTTCAAGTCATCCAACCGTTGCGCAACGGGATGGATGACCGGCGTATCTTAAACCACTTGTTGGGAGTGCGGTACATTCTCACAGAAGAACAAAATGAACGGTACTTGCCGTTTGGCTATGACGTCATTCACCGCGCAGACAGTGGTCCGGGTTATATTGTCGCAGAGACCGATTACGCGTATCCGTTTGCGTTTGTGGAAGACACCTGGCTGCCGTACACCGATTTTTCGGATTTGAACCCAGTGGAGAAAGAAGCCTTTTTCCAAGAAGGAGCGGTGCTGGAAGACGGATTGGAAGTGCCCGGCATGCAGGTGTTCGAAGAAGAGCTTCCGGTCGAAACTGTACCGATTGAACTGGAGCCGGTGGAATCCAGCGTCCAACAAACGGGGGAAGCTGCTTACCATGTTCCGGCAGACGAGGGACAAGTGACCGTAACGTTTGATAATCCGGAAGACATTGCAGGGAAAGATATTTATGTGCACCTGCAAGGCTTGGATTACGAACGACTGGACCCACAGCCGTTGGTGGCGCAGGATACCAGTTACAGAATGCGGGTCTTCTTTGCCGGCAGACAAAAGAGCATTTTGCAGTCCAACCGTTACAGTTTCAGTTCGTACTTTTACCGGGAAAACATGCTCTTCAACATGGGGTATGCAGAAGAAGCGGAAGAATCGTTGACGTTGCAATTTGACAACGCGGGGAGTTATAAAATTGAAGACATCAAGGTTTATGCTCTGCCGGCAGACGAGGAAAGAGATAGGACGGTTGCGGCGGAGAGACGGGAAAACGCATTGGAGATTCATACGTTTGAAGACCAACGGATAGAAGGGAACATTCAGCGTCCCGAACCAGGGCTTCTTGTCACATCGATTCCATATACCACAGGGTGGCAGGCTCAAGTCAATGGGGAACCGGTTGAAACGGTGAGGACCAACTTAGGATTCATCGGATTGCCGCTTCCCGCGGGGGAATTGGAAGTGACCTTCACCTACCGTACACCGTGGTTGACGGCCGGCATTTTGATCAGTTTATTCGGTGCCGGACTATTGGTGGCGTATAGGTATAGATTTGTACGCAGGAAAAAATAAAAAAGCGGCCAAAGAAAAAGATCTTTGACCGCTGTTTTATATGCGTTTCTCAAAATACGCCGTTAATCCAGTGCTTCTTTGATGGTCGAAATCCGCAGAATGGAAGGAATCTTCATCAACTCAGGAATGATCTCGCCCAGTGTGACACCGTGCGGGAGCCCCAGCGTGTAGAGGTCTTCACAGATGATGTAGTCGGGATTTTCCATGTTGATGCTGTACTCAATGCTCGACACATGAATGTCCCGGCTTTGGAAAAAAACCGTCAAAAGGGCCAGCGTTTCTTCCCGGTTGATGTACACAATTTCCAACCGTCTTCTCCTTTTGACACGAAAAATTTGTTTGAACACACGGAGCACAATTAAGATAAGCAGGCTTCCGATAATGACGAGGAAATAATATCCCATTCCGGCAGCTATTCCAATCGCTGCAATCGCCCATATCGAAGCTGCGGTAGTCAAACCTGAAACAGAACGGTTGGCAATGATGATGGTTCCGGCACCCAGAAACCCGATGCCACTGATGATCTGCGCCGTGATACGTGTTAAGTCGAATGAAAGAGAAGAAGAAAGCTCAGGATAAATCATCACCAAATCGATACCCCATTCGACCGCTTCCACTTGGACCATCGTTGCGATGGCGGCGCCCAAACTTACCAAAATATGCGTCCGGACTCCCGCATCATGTCCTCTCAAGTCCCGTTCAATGCCCACGAGACCGCCTGCCACGATGGCAACCACCATCCGTATAAGCATTTCCGTAATATCTAATTCAGCCATGGGCAACACTCTTTTCTCCAATGTACTTTTATCTATTTTACCAAAATTGCGTCCAATTACACAGCAACTATTCCCGAAGAAGTCGGACAAAAAAAGCATCCGGAAGCGGAAGAGGCTGCTTCATGGATGCTTTTCCCACTAAATAAACGAATAAATGCCCACGCCTGCGAGGCCTGAAAGTAAAATCACTTGAATCGGTCCGAAACGACTTTTGCGAAGCAGGAAGATACCGATGACGAAAAGGACCACGGAAATCCAGTTGATATTGGCCACATCAATTGGGAAACTCCCTTGTCCGAACAGTGCAGTCAAAAAGATGGTCATTCCTGCGGATGCGATCAACGCTACTACAGCCGGCCGCAAGCCTTGAATGACTCCCTGCACCATGCGGATGTTTTGGTACTTGAAATAAAAGTAGGCCAATGTCAATATAATGATCAAGGAAGGGAGTGTAACCCCCACCGTAGCAACGATGCCCCCCATCACACCTGCGACTTGGTTGCCCACAAAAGTAGCCGCATTGATGGCGATAGGCCCCGGGGTCATCTCTGAAATGGTCAGGACATCCACAAACTGCTGCGGGGTCATCCAGCCGCGGACTTCAATGATTTGTTGTTGGATCAACGGCAGGGCGGCGTATCCTCCCCCAAAACTGAACAAGCCGATCTGGAAAAAACTCACTAACAACTGCAAATAAATCATTGTCCAACCCCGCCTTTCTTGTTCCGCAAATCGAGAAAAGTAGTGACGGCCCCTATGATTCCTGCGAAAAGAAGGAGGTAGAGGATGTTGACATCGAACACGATACCGGCAACCAATGAGACAGCCATCACCAAAATAGGTACTACGCGCTTTTGTTTGATGATGCGCATAGCCATGTTCCATACAACGTTGACGATGATGGCCGCCACACCCGCCTGCATTCCCAGCAGCAGATTATGGACGATGGGATTGTCGCGCACCGCCAAATAAAAGTATGTGACCAAAGTCATGATGACCAAAGGCGGCAAAATCGTGCCGAGCACAGTCACCAATGCACCGGGCACTCCGGCCATACGGTAACCGACCAAAATGGACGTATTCACCGCAATCGGACCAGGAGAGGATTGACCAATCGCTACAATATCCAACATTTGGTCTTCATCAATCCAGCCCAGTTCCTGGACGAATCGTTTTTCCATCAAAGGCACAATAACATACCCGCCTCCGAAAGTAAAAGCGCTGAGGTAAAAAGTAGATGTAAACAATGTCCAATACAGGGAACGACTTTTTTCCAATGTATTTTCCCCCTAAATGTAAACTATGTAATGCGAAAAGACTTTGCTTTTCAGTATAGACCACATGAAATGAAATTTCCAATTTTCCTTGGCCGAAAAAAATGAGCTTGTGGAGGAAAATAACCTTATGCGTGCAATAGGTGCGTCAATGATTTATTTTCGTTATAATAAGAAGCAGACAATTCAAGAAACAAAATTTTTTGAAAAGCAGGTGACGCAGTGAATCTATTGTTTTCTTTGAACGAAAACTACGTTCCACCATTGAAGGTGTTGTTGTTTTCTATTTTTACAAACAATCCGGATGAAATTTTTTCCATCTATTTAATGCATACCGATATTTCAGATGATACATTGGAAGAAATTCGTCAGTTGATAGAAGAGAGGGGGCACAACTTTCATCCGATTCAATGTGCAGATGTGTTGTCTGCTTCAGATGAAACAAAAATTTCCCGGTATTACTCGGTGGAGATGTATTATTGCTGTTTGCGCCGTTTCTATTGCCGGACACCATAGACCGTATTCTCTATTTAGACCCGGACATTGTATGCATCAACTCGGTTCGGCCTTATTACGAGCAGCCGTTCGGGAAAAACTTATTTGTCGCCTCCAGTCACCAATATTTGACCAAGTGGCTGCACCCCATCAATAAATTACGCCTGAATGCGGAAGACTCGGAATCGTATTTCAATTCGGGTGTGGTGTTAATGGACTTGGATACCATCCGGAAAGAAAGTTCGCTTAAAGAGATTGTGGAAACAATCGAAGACAGCAACTTGCTCATGTGGCTTCCAGATCAAGATGTGTTCAACCGCTTATACGCTGGGAAAATCAAAGAAGCGGATTGGCGGCGGTACAACTTGGGGCCGCGTATGTTTGACCAGTTGAATTTTTTCTTTCCTGAAAAATATTCCAAATCGTGGGCGGAAAACGAAGTGGTGTTCATTCATTATCACGGGAAGAAAAAACCCTGGAAAGAACGCGGAAACTACGAGTATTCCTTGGGGGCTTATTATTACGCAAATGAAGCCCGATTAAAAGAATTTGAAGAAGAACGAGTAAATCGATTAAAAGAAAGAGGGATGGAACGTGACGAAACACTTTGATTATCTTGTTATTGGCGGTGGAAGCGGAGGGATTGCTTCTGCGAACCGGGCCGGAATGCACGGCGCATCGGTTGGACTGATTGAAGCCAACAATCTGGGTGGAACATGTGTCAACTTGGGGTGTGTTCCGAAAAAAGTGATGTGGCACGTGGCGGAAATGGTCGGCGATTTGGACGCATACGGCTTTGATTACGGCTTAGATCTTCAGGAGCGAAACCTGGACTTCAAACGACTGGTTGAAAACCGCCAAAATTACATTACTTTCCTGCACGGCGCGTATCAACGCGGACTGGACAGCAACGGCGTGCAGCGGATTGAAGGATTCGCGCGCTTTGTCGATGAACGCACCGTAGAAGTGGAAGGAAAAAGATACACAGCGGATCACATCATGATCGCCACAGGCGGACGCCCGAAAAAAATTGATATTCCGGGAGCGGAATACGCGCTGACATCCGATGACTTTTTTGATTTGACGGAACTTCCAAAACGAGCAGCCATCATCGGCGGTGGATACATAGCCGTGGAATTGGGTGGAGTGATGCACCACTTGGGAGTCGATACCCACTTATTTGTCCGTAAGCCGGCACCGTTGTATAACTTTGATTCCATCATTCAAGAAGGATACAAAGCGTTGACCCAGGAAGACGGCCCAACCTTGCACACAGATAAAACAATCACGGAACTGGTGAAAAATGCGGACGGGTCACTCACGATGAAATTCGCAGACGGCACGGACCATGTCACAGATATGGTGCTGATGGCTACCGGGCGGATTCCGAACACAGAAAACTTGAACCTGGAAGCCGCGGGAGTGGAGTGCAACCCGGGCGGATACATTCGTGTGGACGACTATCAAAATACCACGCAAAAAGGGATATATTCTGTCGGGGATGTCACCGGGCGCATTGAACTGACACCGGTCGCCATTGCGGCGGGACGGAGACTGTCGGAACGGTTGTTCAACAACAAACCGCATTCACGCTTGGATTACACCAATATTCCTTCTGTCATCTTCACACACCCGCCGATTGGGACAGTGGGAATGACGGAAAAAGAAGCCGAAGAAGAGTACGGCGCAGGAAACGTCAAGATTTACCAAAATGTCTTTACTTCCATGCACAGTTCCATTACCCGAAACCGTCAAAGAAGTTACATGAAATTGGTATGTGTCGGACGGGAAGAAAAAATTGTGGGCCTGCACGGCATTGGGCGCGGCATGGATGAAATGCTGCAAGGGTTTGCTGTAGCCATCAAGATGGGGGCGACAAAAGCGAACTTTGATGACACGGTGGCGATTCATCCGACCGGTGCGGAAGAATTTGTTACGATGAGATAAAAACTTTTTTGCGCAGGAAAGGCTCCTGCGCACTTTTTAATTGCGCTGCTTTTTTCAAAGTAGTATGATAAACAGTATGTTATACATGAGGGGGAGTTCGAATGAAGCAAAAAATACGAGTCGGCATCATAGGATACGGAAACCTCGGCCGCGGAGCAGAGTTAGCCTTGAAACAGCAGGAAGATATGGAGCTTGTGGCCATTTTTTCCAGAAGAGGTGCAGTGGGCGTCACACCGGTCGATGCAGACGTGACAGTGGAACACGTGGAACAGATTGAAGAGTACCGCGGAAAAATCGATGTGATGATTTTGTGCGGTGGTTCCGCAACAGATTTGCCGGAACAGACCCCGCAGTACACCAAATGGTTCAATACAGTGGACAGTTTCGACACCCATGCGAAAATACCAGAACATTTCCAGGCAGTGGATGAAGCCGCAAAAGAAGGCGGCACCGTCAGTGTGGTTGCAGTAGGCTGGGATCCAGGACTGTTTTCCATGAACCGGGTCTTGTCCGAAGCGATTTTGCCAAAAGGAGAAACCTATACTTTCTGGGGCAAAGGAGTCAGTCAAGGCCATTCCGATGCGATCCGCCGCATCGAAGGCGTAAAAGCCGGTGTCCAGTACACCATTCCGGTGGAAGAAGCGATGGAGCGTGTGAGAAAAGGGGAGAACCCGGATCTTGCCACCAATGAAAAACACCAGCGCGTGTGTTATGTTGTCCTGGAAGAAGGGGCCGACAAAGATGCAATCGAACATACCATTAAAACCATGCCAAACTATTTTGCGGATTATGACACAACTGTCCATTTCATCACACAAGAAGAGTTGGAAACCAACCACTCACAAATGCCGCATGGCGGATTCGTGATCCGAAGCGGGCAGACAGGAGAAGGAACCCAACAGTTGTATGAATTGAAACTGCAGCTGGGCTCCAATCCTGAATTTACTGCCAGCGTTTTGGTTGCTTACGCACGCGCAGCCTATCGCTTGAATCAAGAAAACGTCTCAGGTGCAAAAACGGTATTCGATATCGGGTTGTCTTATGTTTCTCCCAAATCAAACGACATTCTGCGCCGGGATTACCTGTAAGTACAAAAGTGAAGCTGTTCTGATTTTTTGGAACAGCTTTTTTCTTGTCCTTTTAACAAAAGACAGGAGAAGACACCGAGAAAACCTTTTATAAGCGAACATTAGAGAAAACTAATGTTATAATGTGCGGAAACGACTTGTCAACGGCTTGAGCGCTTCGTATAATGAACACACAAATGAATAGGATTCAATATAATTCAGCAATAGGGGCTGAGAGTTTCTACCGGACACCGTAAATGTTCGACTATTGAATCTTCAAGACACGTGAAGTAGGGTGTTTTGCGGATAAAATAGCGTTCGTTTACGGATGGTCACAGGACCATCCTTTTTTTGTTTTGGAACTGTCGCCCCGTGGTTGATTGTATTGGATCCACATCATAATAAAAGAAAGTGGGTCAAACTAGTGAGTCAAAAATTGGAGAACTTCTTTCAGTTGAAAGAAAATGGCACCAGTATCGGTACTGAAATAATAGCAGGTATGACAACCTTCTTCGCAATGTCCTACATTGTCTTTGTTAACCCGGCCATTTTATCCATGACCGGTATGCCGTCTCAAGCTGTGTTCCTGGCAACGCTAATTGCCGCATTTGTGGGCACGATGGTAATGGGGCTGTTTGCGAATGTTCCTTACGCACAGGCTCCTGGAATGGGATTGAATGCCTTCTTTACGTACACAGTGGTCTTTGCTTTAGGCTTCTCCTGGCAGGAAGCATTGGCGATGGTTTTCCTCTGCGGGGTCATCAACATCCTGATTACGGTCACCAAAATCCGGAAAATGATTATCCGGGCGATTCCAGAAAGCTTGCAAAATGCCATCGGGGGCGGAATCGGTGTATTCGTCGCTTATATCGGAATCAAAAACGCCGGCTTCTTGACGTTCACTTCTGAAACAGGCAACATCTTGTCCGTGAACAACCAGCCGTATGATCCGGCAGTCTCAACATTTGACGGCGGCATTCAAAGCGTCGTGACAGGCGGAGGCATTCTCCCCGCTTTGACAAGCTTCACCGATGCAGGTTCTCTTTTGGCTTTGTTTGGCTTGATCATCACCGTCGTGTTGGTCATCAAAAAGGTAAAAGGCGCCATCTTGATTGGAATCATTGCCACTACCATTTTAGGCATTTTCATGGGAGTGACCGATTTGTCTGCGATGGCCAGTCCGGCCAACTCATTGGGGAATGCCTTTTCTGAACTGGGTGTGACTTTCGGTGCCGCATTCGGTGCAGAAGGATTGGGTTCTTTGCTTAGCAATCCTGCTCGTTACCCGTTGATTTTGATGACCATCTTCGCATTCAGCTTGTCTGATGTCTTTGATACGGTGGGAACATTCATCGGAACAGGACGCAAATCCGGTATTTTCTCTGCAGAAGATGAAGCGGCTTTAGAAGACAGCAGAGGCTTCAAAACGAAAATGGACAAAGCGTTGTTCGCCGACGCGATTGCCACTTCCATCGGTTCTGTTTTTGGAACGTCCAACACCACGACCTTTGTGGAAAGTACAGCCGGAATTGGTGCCGGCGGACGTACTGGCTTGACCAGTGTCACGACTGCTGTGATGTTCTTGTTGACTGCTTTCCTATCGCCGATTGTAGCGGTTGTTCCAACGCAGGCAACGGCGCCGGCATTGGTCATGGTGGGAATCATGATGTTGTCTTCTTTCACAGAAATCAACTGGGAAGATTTGGAAGAAGCGATTCCGGCATTTTTTGCTTCTATCTTTATGGGATTGGCTTACAGCATCTCTTACGGTATCGCAGCTGGTTTCTTAAGTTACATCATCGTGAAAGCATTCCGCGGAAACGTCCGTACCGTTCACCCGGTGATGTGGGTGTCCGCATCTCTATTCGTTGCCAACTTTGTCATCTTGGCGATGCTATAAATTTTCTCACTGCAGTATGCATAAAAGGGGAACAACCTGAGGGGAGGTTGTTTCTCTTTTTTTGTCTTAACCGAATGAAAAAGTAGTGTATTGTTTTGCTTTCAAACAAGCGATAAGATATAATTGTAACAACAAATCAAAGGGGATGGTTGCGGGCAATGCGAAAGAGTTGTATCCATAAGTAAGCGGCTTCTCTTTTTTTGTTCTGTTTTTTGTGAGCGCAACAAAAAAGAAGAGGCTCATTTTTTATACAATATTTTTTGTAGGGGGTACCATCTGTTGGAGGAGAAACAACAATTAAATGAAGCGTTTTTCACATTAGATGAAAAAAACATCATGGACAAGTTGGGCACATCAAGGGAAGGTTTGAGCTCAGATGAAGTTCAACGCAGATTAGAACAGTACGGCCATAACCAGTTGCAGGAAGAAGAACAAAAAGGTCTCATTGCAAAGTTTTTTGATCAGTTCAAAGACTTTATGATTATCGTACTTCTTGTGGCTGCCCTTGTTTCCGCCGCCTTTGGTGACGTAGCCGATGCAGTCATCATTTTGTTGGTTGTCGTTTTGAATGCTGTCATGGGTGTTTTCCAAGAAAATAAAGCCGAACAGGCCATCAGTGCCTTGAAATCTATGGCTTCACCTGAAGCCCACGTCCGCCGGGGAGGCAGGGTGGAATCGGTAAAAAGTACAGAGATTGTGCCTGGAGACATCGTGTTGCTGGAAGCAGGAGATGTGGTGCCTGCTGACGTACGGTTCCTCGATGCAGCTTCGTTAAAAATTGAAGAAGCAGCGTTGACGGGGGAGTCGGTCCCGGTTGAAAAAAAAGTGGGCGTCATCAGCGATCCGGAAACAGGAATCGGCGACCGCACAAACATGGGATTCATGAGCACCAACGTCACTTATGGACGTGGGGAAGCCGTCGTTGTGGGAACGGGCATGAACACAGAAGTCGGTAAAATTGCCGACATGTTGAATACATCCGAACAAACGATGACACCGCTTCAACGGAACTTGGACCGTCTCGGAAAGTACTTGACGATTGCCATCATTGTTGTAGCCGTCGTTATGTTCGGTGTCGGATTGTACCAGGGCCGTGAATGGCTGGACATGCTGCTTATTGCCATCTCGTTGGCTGTTGCAGCGATTCCGGAAGGTTTGCCGGCGATTGTAACGATTATTTTATCAATCGGTACACAACGAATGGCCGAACGAAAAGCTTTGGTCCGGAACTTACCGGCGGTTGAAACGTTGGGAAGTACGGATGTCATTTGTTCCGACAAAACCGGTACATTGACCCAAAACAAAATGACTGTCGAAAAAGTATACTATAACAATGAGTTTCATGATGACGAAGAAGGAGTCGGGTTGGACAATCCGCTGCTTCGGGCAACCACTTATGCAAACGATACAAACATCACCGCAGACGGCACCTTGGTTGGTGACCCGACAGAAACAGCGCTTGTTCAATACGCATTGGACAAAGGCCTGGATTTGGAAGCGCAGTTGGAAAAAGAACCGCGTGTGGCAGAAGTGCCGTTTGAATCCGATCGTAAGCTGATGTCCACCATCCACCGGTTGAGCGACGGACGTTTTTACGTAGCGACAAAAGGAGCCCCGGACGTGTTGATTGATCGTTGTACACATATCGATCTCAACGGCGAAGTGGTTCCGTTCACTGAAGAGTTGAGACAGAAAGCATTGGAGGCCAACCACGACATGGCGACACAAGCATTACGTGTATTGGCCGGTGGATATAAGTACAGTGATGCAGTGCCTGAAAAAGTCAATACAGAGACTGTGGAACATGATTTGGTCTTTGCTGGTTTGACAGGGATGATTGACCCTGAACGTCCAGAAGCAAAAGACGCGGTTCGTGTGGCGAAAAGAGCGGGTATCCGTCCAGTCATGATCACTGGAGATCACCGAGATACAGCCCAGGCAATTGCCCAACGTTTAGGCATTTTGGAAGAAGGACAAGGTGTCTTGACCGGTCCGGAACTCCAACAAATATCCGATGAAGAACTCGTACGCAAAGTCAATGACGTTTCTGTATATGCCCGTGTTTCTCCGGAGCACAAAGTTCGAATTGTGAAAGCTTGGCAGAACAATGGAAAGATTGTTGCGATGACAGGTGACGGGGTCAACGATGCTCCATCTTTGAAGACTGCCGACATTGGGGTAGGAATGGGGATTACCGGTACAGAAGTATCGAAAAATGCTTCTGACATGGTCTTGGCCGATGACAACTTCCAAACGATTGTCTTTGCGATTGAAGAAGGACGGAAGATTTTCTCCAACATCCAAAAAGCAGTTCAGTTCCTGCTTTCTGCCAACTTAGGGGAAGTTATCACCTTATTTGTTGCCACCTTGCTTGGCTGGACCATTTTGGAACCTGTCCATATCCTTTGGATCAACTTGGTGACCGATACCTTCCCGGCGATTGCTTTGGGAATGGAACCGGCTGAACAAGACGTGATGGACCACCCGCCAAGAGGAAAAGGCGCGACCTTCTTCTCGAACGGGGTATTCCCAAGCATCTTGTACCAAGGGGTATTGGAAGGTGGGCTCACCTTGTTTGTTTATTGGTGGGCAACGAATAACCCGGTACACGCCGGAGACCCGGAATTGGTACACTTGGACGCATTGACCATGGCGTTTGCAACATTGGGATTGATTCAGTTGTTCCATGCATTCAACGTCAAATCAATTAAAAATTCCTTGTTCCAAGTTGGACCATTCCGCAACAAACCGTTTAACTGGGCAGTCTTGTTGTCCTTCGTGTTGCTTGCGATGGTCATCTTCGTTCCAGGTTTGAACGACTTCTTCCACGTTGCGCCTTTGAATGGAGAACAGTGGTTGGCGGTTCTTCTCACATCCTTCTCCATCATTCCGATTGTTGAAGTGGTGAAATTCTTTATCCGTAAATTTGATAAGGAAGACTAAATTGTATAAGAAAAAGACTGCTCACAGAAATGAGCAGTCTTTTTTGTTTGATGATGACGAGAAATTTAAATCTTATTATTCGTAAGTATTGAATTATTTTGGTTGAGCGATATAATAAACTTTGTCACTAAAGAACAACTGTTTTTTAGGATTGGTGGTGGAAAAGCCAATCTGGGACCTTCACTCTTCATGACACCTTCCGAAATGATATTAGGAGGAAGAATGATGGAAACAGTAACCGTTTTACTTGTGTTGGCTGTATTTATTGCTGTCCTTTATGGATTGTGGACCATGCAGAAAAAACACGTGGCTTTTTCAAAACGCGTGTTTACCGGTCTGGGAGCTGGAGTGGTTTTTGGTGCCGTTTTACAGCTTTTGTTTGGCGCGGAGGGAACAGTCACCAGTCAGGCGATGGAGTGGATTTCGCTGGTGGGAACCGGCTACGTCCGTTTCTTGCAGATGTTGATCATGCCGCTGGTTTTTGTGTCAATCATCCGTGCGTTTACGAAAATAGAAGGAACCAAAAATCTGGGAAAAATCAGTGCCACGGTTTTGACCACTTTATTGGCTACGACAGCGGTTGCCGCACTCCTTGGTATTCTAAGCGTCATGCTCTTTAACCTGGACGGGGCGGAGTTTGTACAGGGAGCTGCTGAAGCTGCACGGATCCAAGAACTTCAAGAAAGTCAGCAGCAAGTGGCTGATTTGACGATCGCCGATCAACTCGTCAACTTTATTCCGACCAACTTTTTTGAGGACTTGGCAGGGCTGCGTGACACCAGCGTCATTTCAGTGGTGATCTTCTCTGCATTTGTGGGCATGGCTTACTTGGGTGTCCGCCGCAAAGACCCGGAAAACGGCGAAATGTTTGAACGGATAATTGGCAGCGTGTATGCCATTGTGATGCGCATTGTGACATTGGTGCTGCGGTTGGCGCCTTACGGAATTTTTGCGTTGATGACACGTGCGTTGGCGACCAGCAGTTTCCAGGCGCTGATCAACTTGGCGGTCTTCGTGATTGCTTCGTATGCTGCGATAATCGTGATGTTTCTGCTCCACATGCTGATTTTGGCAGCAATGAAAGTGAATCCAGTTCAATACTTGAAAAAAGCATGGCCGGTTCTCGGTTTTGCGTTCTCCAGTCGTTCCAGCGCGGGGGCACTGCCGCTGAACATTGAAACCCAGCGGCATGCGTTGGGCGTAGACGATGCATCCGCCAACTTCGCTGGAACTTTCGGGTTGTCGATTGGACAAAATGGATGCGCCGGCATTTATCCGGCGATGCTCGCTGCGATTGTCGCGCCGAGTGTGGGAATGGACCTGTTTGACCCGATGACGATTTTGACGATTGTCGCAGTGGTGACCATCAGTTCGTTTGGGGTGGCCGGAGTCGGCGGCGGTGCAACCTTTGCCGCATTAATCGTCCTCGGAACGCTGGGGATGCCGGTGACCATAGTGGGATTGGTCATCTCCGTGGAACCGATCATCGACATGGCGCGGACAATGCTGAACGTCAACGACAGTATCTTGGCGGGTGTTGTTTCTTCCAGACGAATCGGTGAATTCGATGATGCAGTCTTGAATGATGAATCGGCTATTGTCAGCTCGGACATGTAAGATTTCTTTATATGCTTGGATGTTGAAACAAAGAAAACTCCCTGCACCTGTTTTTCGGGTGCAGGGAGTTTTTGTATTATTCGTAACGCAGTGCTTCAATAGGGTCAAGCTGTGCGGCTTTGCGCGCAGGATAAATACCGAAGAAGACTCCGACTGCGGTGGAGAACGCAATCACCAGCAAGACAGCTGAGAGGGTGAATTCAGGGACAATATTGAGTGCCCCGGCAACTACATTTGATAGCAAAATACCCAACGTCAATCCAATGAGTCCGCCAATCAAACTGAGGATGATGGATTCCATCAAAAATTGCACCAAAATTGTGTTGGTGGTGGCGCCCAATGCTTTTCGGGTTCCGATTTCTCTTGTCCGCTCTGTCACGGAGACGAGCATGATGTTCATCACTCCGATTCCGCCGACAAGAAGCGCGATGCCGGCCACAGCGGCGATAAAGTTGATAAACAAGTTCAGCACATTGTTGACTTGATCCAGAGCCTGCAAGAAGTTATACGCCGTGTAGTTGTCTTCGCCCACGGAGTTGTGACGTAGTTCCAACAGGCGGACAACTTGATTGGACACCGGTTCAATGGCTTCCGTCGACTCCGTCTGGATGGTCAAGCCATCGATACTTGTGGCATCGGGGTTCAATTCGCCCATCGTTGTCAACGGAATGGCCACATAGAGCGGCATCTCGCTCAAATCAAACGACCCTTGAAGCTGGTCAAATGTTCCGTCCAATACGCCGATCACTTGCAGATTCAATTGGTTTTGCGTGCCGGACAATTGGATGCTTTCGCCAACGACATCTGTGCGGTTGTTGAACAACGCGCGGGCCGTGTCTTCAGTAATGACCGCGACATTTTTCCCGTCCTCGTAATCGGTCTGGTTGAAATACCTTCCGTGGACCACCTCCGATTCCATCATTTGATTCGTGTACTGCATGTCCGGTGTTCCATACGAAAGAATGGCACGGCGGTCTGCAAATTCCGAAGCGATTTGACTGGAAGCCGTTTCGTCAGGGGAGACGTACCGCACTTCAGGAATGGACTCTTTGATGACTTGAATGTCTTCATCGGTGATCAAGTCTTCGTTTCCATCTTCCGAAGAAGCTGACAAACTGATGGTGGTGGCTCCCAACTCACTGAAAGTGGAGGTCAATTGATTCGCCGCACCGTTTCCGACTGAGAGGATGGCGATGACGGCAGAAATTCCGATAATGATTCCCAGCATCGTCAAAAAAGAACGCATTTTATTGCCGAGAATACTGCCGACGGCCATTTTGAGATTTTCTTTGAACATGATCTAAACCTCTCCTTCCGGCAGCCGTTTTGGCGTTTTTCGTACATCTTTCAGAAGTTTCCCATCCCGGAAATGAACGATGCGTTTCGTGTATTCCGCCATATCCGGTTCGTGCGTCACCATGACGATGGTGGTTCCGGCGTCATTCAACTGTTGGAAAATACGCATGACCTCGATGGTTGTTTTCGAATCCAAGTTCCCCGTCGGCTCGTCCGCCATGATGACGGATGGATTGTTGACGATGGCGCGGGCGATGGCTACACGTTGGGACTGCCCGCCGGAGATTTCATTGGTTTTATGGTACATCCGGTCGGCTAATCCGACTTGTTCCAAAGCTTTTTCTGCGCGGGCTTTCCGTTCTTTGGCAGGCACTTTTGCGTATACCAACGGCAGCATCACGTTTTCCAACACATTCATCCGCGGCATCAAATTGAACGACTGGAATACAAAACCAATTTCTTTGTTGCGGATGTGTGCGCGTTCGTTGTCGTTCAGGCCGGATACATCGGTGCCGTTCAAGACGTAGTTGCCCGAATCAAAAGTATCCAGCAAGCCCAAGATGTTCATGAGTGTGGATTTTCCCGATCCGCTGGGTCCCATGATGGAGGTGAACTCGCCGTCTTCGATGGTCAAACTGACATCGTCGAGAGCCGTCAACGATTCGGAACCCATTTTGTATACTTTTCTTATATCGGTGATATCAATCACGTTTGGCTCTCCTTTCTTTATTCTTGATTTGCTGCGACAGGTGTTCCGTCTTCAATCGCTTCGTTTGGAGACAAAATGACTGTCGTACCGGCAGACACTCCTTCAGTGACTTCGATATGTGTATTGGACTGAATGCCTGTTTGGATAGGTGTTTCTTTTGCTGTGCCGTTTTCGACGGCAAACACAAACGGTTCGTTGTTTTCGTTGTACATCAACGCTTCGAGCGGGATGACGAGCGCGTCCTCTTTGGAAGCGACGATGACTTCTGCATCGATGTCAAACCCAGCCACCAAATTGTCCGCCTCGGAGTCGATGCTGATGACGGCTTGTTGGGCAGTGGTGGTGCCTGTCGGTGTTTGCTCGGTTGTGGCAACCGGGTCGATGTGGGAGACTGTTCCGTCGTAGACGTCATCGCCATAAGTCAGTTCCACCGATTGTCCTTCTTCGATTAATTCGGAATCGGATTTGGAAATGGAGACCGCCACTTGCAGGTTATCCAAATCAGCCACCACAATGGAAAATTGTCCTGATTGTGCGTTCATGTCGGGTTGATCTTCCGATACGTTCACTTCAGTCACGGTCCCGTCCATCGTTGCACGGAGAGTCGTGCCGTCCACATACGTCACCAATGCGTCGTCTTCTGCGACGTCATCACCGACCGAAACGTTCACTTCAGAAACAACCCCTTGTCCGATCAATTCCTGCGTTTCCTGTGGTTCAATCAATCCCGACAGCAGCACGGTTTCCGTGATGGCTTCTTCCGTCGCTTCGCCGAACCGCACGCTTTCGGCCTGCGGTTCGGTTTCTCTTCCCAAGACGCTGTAAGCGACAAAGCCTAAGACGGCCAATACCGCGACGATTCCGATTCCTTTTTTCCAATTCATAATTGTACATCCTTTCGCTTTGAGTATGTAAGTTAACTTCTTAAAAGAAAGAGAGTCACTTCATCAGTATATCGCTTTTAGAAGGCACTTTCCATGAATGCGGGTGAAAGCGCGAAACCTTCGTGAAAATTTCACACTTTTAACAGAGCGCACAGTTTTTATCAGCAGGTTTGTACGTTATAATAGAAAAAAGAAGAAACGGGGAGAGGACGATGAAAACACAACTGTTTGTCGTTGGAGACGTTCACGGACAGTTTTCTATGTTTGAAGAAGTGTTATCCCACTGGAACGAAGAAGAGCAGCAGCTGCTGTTAATCGGAGATTTAGGAGACCGAGGCGAAAACCCCAAAGCTTGTTTTGAACTGGCCGATAGATTGATTCGGGAAAAAGGAGCCATCTGTTTGAAGGGCAATCACGAAGACATGCTGATTCAGTTTTTGAATCATCCGGAAGAAAACTATGCGCTTTACCGGATGAACGGCGGGATGAAAACCATCCAATCTTTCTTGCATGCAGGAGCGCATGAGGAATATTCCCCGACAGAAATGGCCATGATGCTGGAAAGCCGCTACCCGTTTTTACGTCCATTTTTGGAAAACCTGACGCTGTATTATGAATGGGAGAACTATGTTTTTGCTCATGCGGGAGTCGACTTATCGAAACGGGACTGGAGAAACACGGCCGACCAGGATTTTGTATGGATTCGGGAAGGATTTTATGACCGTCAAAACCGTACCGGGAAAACCATCGTCTTCGGGCACACCATCACCCCGATGCTGCATGGGGATAACCGGACATCCGACTTGTGGATCACGGATGATGGAAAAATCGGCATTGACGGAGGCGCAGTGTATGGCGGCTCCCTCCACGGCGTCATTTTCGATAAAAACGGCATTGTCAGAGACATTCAATTGAAAAACACCGGCTATGTATGGGATGGAAGTATTTGAAAAAAACAGAAGGAGCACGTGGATGAGGATAGGCATTTTGTCAGATTTGCATATTGATGGAAATGAAAAAGCATTGCCGGAAGGGCAGAATTACGAACAGCTGCTGAGCCGGCTGTTGAAAAGACAACGAGTAGATCAGTTGTTGTTGGCGGGGGACATATCGAGCGACTACCGTGTTTCCCAAGAGTTTTTGGACCGGCTGCAGCACGAAAGCGGGATACCCGTCTTGTTTGTGCCCGGCAACCATGACTTTTGGTCCAAAAAGAACGGCGTCACCCAAACCAAAGACATTTATGACTTCTTTCAGCGTCAGCCCGAATCGCTGATTGCCCGTCCGCGTCTGTTGAATGACGAATGGGCGGTTGTAGGGAGTCCGGGCTGGTACGATTACGGATACGGCAACCACGACATGTATTCGCTGAAAAAATTTGCTGAAAAGAAATACCGCTTTGCTTCTTGGAATGACCGCCATTACATTGATTGGGGCATGAGTGACCGGGAAGTGAGCCGGCGCATGCTGCGGCAGCTGGAAAGCGACCTTTCCCAAGTCGGAGACCGTAAAGTGATTTTGATGACGCATGTGGCGACCCATCCCGAGTTCGTGGTTCCCCTGCCGCATAAAATTTACGATTACTTTAACGCTTTTCTGGGCAGCGTCTCTTATGAGGCATTGTATGAAAAGTATCCGATTGCGTTGAGTGTGATGGGGCATGTCCATTTCCGCAAAACCTATCGAACAAAAGAAACCACATTTGTCTCGGCTTGTCTGGGCAACAAAAAACATTGGCGCTCGACAGATCCGGCAGACGAATTGGCACAGACATTGGTCACAATGGCCCTCTAAAAGCGGGAACCCCCCCGCTTTTTTTGTGTGCTCATTTCAAAACGGCCGGCTTGCCAAACCGCTTCGCATGACAAAACTCCGTATGATACACTTACAAGTGGACACGAAAGAAGGAGAGAAATATGACAGACAACCAAAGCGACAAACTCATATTAAATTTATTGAAAAAAGAATTGAGCGGATACCGCGACCAGCAATTGACCGCCGTATTGAAGTTGTTGGAAGAAGGCAATACCGTTCCGTTTATCGCCCGTTACCGTAAAGAAGCGACCGGATCGCTGGATGAAGTGCAAATTCGGGAAATCGAAGAGCGACACACGTATTTGCAAAACTTGGAAAAACGAAAAGAAGAAGTCCTCAACAGCATCCGGGAGCAGGAAAAATTGACGCCGGAGCTGGAAAAAGAAATCCGAAAAGCCGACAAGATGCAGCGCGTGGAAGATCTGTACCGGCCTTACAAACAAAAACGACGCACGAAAGCCACCATTGCGAAAGAAAAAGGGCTGGAGCCTTTAGCGGATTGGCTGCTCACATTCCCCAAACAAGGAGTGGAAGAAAAAGCCGCTGCGTTTATTGATGAAGAAAAAGAAGTCCCAACGACGGAAGCGGCTCTGCAAGGCGCCCATGAAATTCTGGCGGAACGGGTAGGGGAGCACCCTGAATACCGAAAATGGGTTCGTCAGTTCACTGAAAAAAACGGCGCCATTGTGTCTACAAAGAAAGACGCGGACAAAGATGAAAAAGGCGTCTACGAAATGTACTACGAGTATTCGGAACCGGTGAAAAAAGTGGTGCATCACCGCATATTGGCCATGAACCGGGGAGAAAAAGAAGGCATCTTGACGGTCAAGATTGAAGTGGAAGAAGAAAAGATATTGGAGCACATCAACCTGCAGGAAATCCCGGCAGGCACACGGTCACCGGCTTCGGCCTACGTCAAAGAGGCGGTGGCGGACAGTTACAAGCGGTTCATCGGCCCCGCCATTGAACGGGAGATCCGTGCCCAATTGACGGAATCCGCCGAAGAACAGGCGATAGACGTGTTTGGGGAGAACTTGCGGAATCTTTTGCTTCAGGCACCGTTGAAAGGACGCACGATTCTGGGATTGGACCCGGCCTACCGCACAGGTTGCAAACTGGCGGTGATTGATGCCACAGGGAAGGTGCTGGATATCGCGGTGATTTACCCGCATCCTCCGGCCAACCGCTCCCAGCGCGCTGAAGCGGGACCGAAATTGAAACAATTGATTGACACACATGGAGTCGAAACGATTGCCATCGGAAACGGAACCGCCAGCCGGGAATCCGAAACCTTTGTGGCGGAGCTGTTGAAGGAAGTGGACCGGCCTGTTTCGTATGTGATTGTCAACGAAGCGGGGGCCTCAGTTTACTCAGCCAGTGAAGAAGCCCGCCGGGAGTTTCCGCAGCTGCAGGTCGAAGAGCGGAGCGCTGTCAGCATTGCCCGCCGTCTGCAGGATCCGCTGGCGGAACTGGTGAAAATCGATCCGAAATCCATCGGGGTCGGACAATACCAGCACGATGTGTCCCAGAAGAAACTGACGGCCCAACTCGACTTTGTGATTGAAACGGTCGTGAACCAGGTCGGTGTCAACGTCAACACCGCCAGCGCCGCCCTATTGCAGCACATTTCCGGGTTAAACAAAACCACCGCTCAAAACGTGGTCACGTACCGGGAAGAAAATGGCCCGTTCACCAAACGTTCCCAGCTGAAAAAAGTGCCGCGCCTGGGACCGAAAGCTTTTGAACAATCAGTCGGATTTTTACGTATTCCAGAAGGCAAAGAACCGTTTGACAACACCGGCATTCACCCGGAGACTTACAAAGAAGCCAAACAGATTCTAGAGTTGGCCGGCTTGAAACAGAGCGACGTCGGAACCGATCAGGCGAAGGAATCCTTGTCGAAATGGAACTTAACCGACTTGAGCAACGAAGTGGATCTCGGAAAAGAAACGGTGAAAGACATCGTGGCGGCATTGATGGCGCCGGGGCGCGACATGCGGGACGATATGCCGGCGCCGTTGCTGCGGACAGATGTGTTGACGATGGAAGACTTGAAGCCGGGTATGGAACTGGAAGGCGCCGTCCGCAATGTGGTGGACTTCGGAGCATTCGTTGATGTTGGCGTAAAACAAGACGGCTTGGTTCATATTTCCAAACTAAGCAACAAATTCGTTAAACATCCGAGCGACGTCATTGCGGTGGGAGACATTGTGACCGTTTGGGTTCAAGATGTGGATGTACACAAAGGCCGTATCTCTTTGACCATGATCAACGACTGACGGAGGGAAAAATGAACCAACGAGAACTGCAAGCACTTGTGGAAAAGATTTCCATCGATTCGTTCGGCCGGCCGTTCCGACATCAAGCCACTTTCAACAAGCGATTGAAGACCACCGGCGGCCGTTATCATTTAAAGACGCACCATTTGGACTTCAACCCCCAAATATTGGACGTGTTTGGAGAGGAAGAGTTAATCGGGGTAATCAAACATGAGCTCTGCCACTACCATTTGCATCTGACTGGAAGAGGCTACCGCCACAGGGACAAGGACTTCAAAGAATTGCTGCAGGCGGTCGGAGGAACGCGCTATGTGCAGTCCCTACGTTCGATTCAGGTCAAAAAAGTATGGCAGTACCGGTGTGGAGCCTGCGGCAAGCTCTATATCCGCCAACGCCGGTTCGATACCTCAAAATACGTCTGCGGAGAATGCAGCGGCAGACTGCACCTTATTGGGCAGGAAGAAATATAAGCAAACCCAGCGGACTGGTGAGGTCCGCTGGATTTCTTTTAGTGCGCCCGGCATGGGCGACAACTTGGTGGTGAAAGTCCACTACAGACTTGGCAGTAGGAACTGTTAGCGAAAGTCAAGGGTGTCCGCCGTGAGGCGGAATCTGAAGGAAGACGGACGCAAATGCTTGCACTGACGAACAGAAACTTCATACAAAGGCTGAATCAGGACGGATGAGCTTGCTAAACAAAGTGAAGTCCGATACTGCCCGAATCCTGTACAGTAAATGGAGCAGTGACATGAGCAGAAGGTTGTCGTTCTTACCCGGGGAGGTCTCGTCAGCGCTTAGTAGTAACAACGAATGGCGAGAAGTC
>NZ_AUCD01000019.1 GCF_000429585.1 Atopococcus tabaci DSM 17538 | reverse complement strand
ATAGACCTTTTCATAGTAGTCGTAGGTCTTCCCGTTCTGCTTCTGGCGGCGGAGCTGCTGGACCGTCCCGTTTCTGACTTCGCTGTTGATCGTCTCCGGAGCCCGCCCCAACACCTGGGCAATATCGCGATTCGAGTACTTTTCCTTCTTCAGGACCGCGATCTGGCAGCGCTCGGCGTAGGAAAGGTGTTTTCCCTTGCGGGATTCTGTGTTAAGATGGGTTTGTGTCACGTGAATTCATCCTTGTCTATTGAGAGTTAGTGGTAACCTCAATATACCAGAAATTCACGTGGCGTTTTTTCTTTGGCGGTGGCTAGCTTCATTATAAAATCTGCCAAGAAAAAAACTATGAAATGAATAAAAAATTCAAAAAAAGGTGGACTTGAAACGTATCAAGCTGTTATTTTGATAGATATCTGTTAAAATAAAGTTTGTAAAGAAGGAAAGGGGCAATTCACTATGGCGTCTTCACAATTAGTGCCGATTATTCGGAGATTGGAAGCAATGCAAGAAGACAAAGGCGATGACATTCAAGTCCGCCGGTTTGAAAAAGACGGAGAAGAACGGTGTGTCGTAACTTATGACAAAAAGACTGGAACATATGAGTTAAATGACCGCCGTGCAGGCGAAACATTTCAGTTTGACAACATCGATTACATCGCTGTTGAAATTTTGGAATTGATGCAAACCACTACCTCTGCTTAACCCTCCAAAGGAGTAGTCACAACGAGTGCTCCTTTGATTCTTGGGTTTAAAATGTAGAAAGTGAAGATACACAAAAAGTCTATTATTTGAAAAAATGTTGAAGGAGTGCTGAAAAAGGTGCTCCTATTTTATTGGAATGAGGTGAGAAAAGATGCTCGAACGGTTCAAACCCACTTATATGGTAGAATCTATTTATCAAATCACGCCCGGACAATTGAAAAAGCATGGTGTGAGCGCTGTGTTGACGGATTTGGATAATACATTGATCGCATGGGATTCTCCTAAAGGGACAGAAGAGACTTTACGGTGGATTCAAACAATGCAAGAACATAATATACCGGTAGTGGTTTTGTCCAACAACCGCCGGGAACGAGTAGGAGCAATTGCTCGTGTGTTGGGCTTGGAGTTTGTGCCGCGCGCGATGAAGCCGCTCCAAAAAGGGTTCAAACAAGCCCAAAGTTTGTTGGGCTTTCCGAAAGAGGAGCTGCTCATGGTCGGCGACCAAATTATGACGGATATTACAGGCGCTAATAAAGCAGGCATTCGCAGTGTTTTAGTTAAGCCTATTGTAGATTCCGATGCGTGGAATACGCGTATGAATCGCTTCGTTGAATTGAAAATCATGAACGAGTTGATTAAGCATGACCCAGAAATGAAATGGAGGGCATCCTTGGATGAACCAGTCAAGTAATGAAGAACTACGCTGCATCGGCTGTGGAGCCGTGTTGCAGACAGAAAACAAAACGCTGTCCGGGTACCTTCCAGCATCTGTCTTGGAAAAAAACTTGGAAAGCGGGGAACTATACTGCCAACGTTGTTTCCGTCTAAGACACTACAATGAGGTGCAGGACGTGGAACTGACCGGCGATGATTTCCGCCAAATGTTGAATGAAATCGGAGAGACGAATGCATTGGTTGTCAATGTCATTGATATCTTTGATTTCAACGGCAGCTTAATCCCGGGACTTCACCGCTTCGTCGGTAACAATCCCATTGTTTTGGTGGGGAATAAAGTCGATCTTCTGCCAAAATCTTTGAAAAATAACCGAATGATTCATTGGCTTCGTCAGCGGGCTCACGAAGCAGGGCTGCGTCCCGAAGAAGTGCTGCTTACCAGCGCAGTTAAAAAACATGCGGTTCAAGAAGTGATGGACACCATTGAAAAGTTGCGCAATGGCCGCGACGTTTATGTAGTTGGTGCAACAAACGTTGGAAAGTCAACGCTGATCAACCAGATCATCAACCAGGCTACGAAAGTGGAAAACTTGATCACCACTTCTTATTTCCCGGGAACCACATTAGGGAAAATCGAGATACCGTTGGATGACGGGAGTAAATTGGTGGATACGCCAGGAATCATCCAACCCCAACAAATGGCCCATTTCTTGACGGCAAAAGATTTGAAGACCATCACACCAAGAAAAGAAATCAAGCCTAAGGTATATCAATTGAACCCGGAACAAACCCTTTTCTTCGGAGGGGTCGCGCGTTTCGATTACCTTCAAGGTGAAAGCAAGAAACCGTTTGTCTGCTATATCTCCAATGAATTGCCTATTCACCGGACGAAAGAAAGCAAAGCAGATGAATTATACGAAAAACAAAAAGGCCATCTACTCTCCCCACCGGGCGAAAATGCCATAGACAACTTCCCACCGTTGAAAAAATACGAGTTCAAAATCACTGAAAAAACAGATATTGTGTTTTCGGGATTGGGATGGGTAACCGTTGAACCAGGCGTGACCGTAGCTGGATGGGCGCCTGAAGGAGTAGACGTGCTTGCAAGAAAAGCATTGATTTAGTGAAAAAGAAAGTAGTGTGATGATGATGACTTTAACCGGCAAACAAAAAGCGTATTTGAAAAAAACAGCGCATCCGATGTCTCCGTTGTTTCAAATCGGTAAACACGGGGTAACGGAAGAGCTGATCAAACAAATAGAAGATGCTTTAGAAAAAAGAGAATTGATTAAAGTTTCTTTGTTGCAAAATACCGACGTGACAACGAAAGAAGCTGGGGAAGAGATTCAAGAAGCTACAGGAGCCGACATTGTCCAAACCATTGGAAAAGTGTTGGTATTGTATAAGAAATCTTCGAAAGAAAAAAATCAGAAGATTTCTTCAAGCCTGCCAAAATAATTGGCGGTCTTTCTTCGTGTATACATGATTGGAAGGAGGATGGTATAATTGCAGCAAAAGCCTTCAACGATTATTCATGAAGAAGTGGAAGTGGCGCCGTTGTATACGGAGTCGAAAAGAAAAGTAGGGATTCTGGGGGGGACGTTCAATCCGCCTCATATCGGACATTTGATAATCGCCGAACAAGTAAGAGATCAGTTGGGTCTTGAGGAAATTCTTTTCATCCCGGACGCCAAACCGCCGCATGCTTCAGGAAAACGAGCCATTGAAGCGGAACACCGCGTGGAAATGGTGGCAAGAGCGATTGAAGACTGGCCCGCCTTCAAATTGGATACGATTGAGATTATCCGTGGAGGTAAGAGCTATACCTATGACACAATGGTCGAGTTGAGGGAGAACCGCCCTGACACCGAATTTTATTTCATCATCGGTGCGGACATGGTCATGGATTTGCCAAATTGGTACAAGATTGATGAATTGGTAAACCTGGTCAGCTTTGTAGGCGTCAATCGGCCGGGTTATGTACGGGATTCGACATACCCGATTATTTGGGTAGATGTTCCAGACATACAAGTCAGTTCAACCGACTTGCGGAAAAAGATCTTTGCGGACTGTTCGGTGAAATTTTTGGTTCCCGATCAAGTGATTGCCTACATCAAGGAGGAGAATTTGTATCAGGATGAATGAACGATCAGAAGAGATAGTGTATTCTGTAAATTACATTACCCATACCAGAGACGAACTGATCGCCCACTTGAAAGAGGCAATCAGCTCCAAACGTGTTGAACACATACTTGGAGTGGAAAAAACAGCGGTGGAGCTGGCTGCTCAGTATGGTGAAAATGCAGAAAAAGCCAGTATCGCAGCCTTGCTTCATGATTTTGCGAAAGAACGTCCAGACGAAGAAATGCGAGATTTGATTATCAGCGAAAACATGGATTTGGAATTGCTCCAATTCGGAAACAACATTTGGCATGGACCGACGGGGGCAAGTTTGGTGCAGACTCGTTTTGGAGTCACGGACGAAGATATTTTGAATGCCATCCGCAATCATACGGTCGGAGCTCCGGAAATGCGGCTGCTGGAAAAGATTATTTACGTTGCAGACTACATCGAACCGGGAAGACATTTTCCAGGGGTGGAAGAAGCACGGAGATTAGCGTATACGGACTTAGATGCAGCTGTAGCGTATGCAACAGAACAAACACTGCGCCATCTGTTGGAAAAAAGAGCGAAAATTTATCCAAAAGCGATCGAAACATACAATAAATGGGTCGCTGGAAAAGTGAAGGGGTACTGATATGGAAGCAACACCAGAAAAAGTTTTAGAAATGGTTGTAAAGAGCGCGGATGATAAACGTGCGGAAGACATTATGGCGATGGACATGAAAGGCATTTCGGTTTTGGCAGATTATTTTGTCGTCATGCATGGCAACAATGAGCGTCAAATTGGCGCCATTGCCGATGGAATACTGGACGAATCTGAAAAAATGGGTGCAGTTGTAAAAAGAGTGGAAGGAAAAGACTCTGCCAACTGGATTCTGATTGACTTGGGAGACGTAATCGTCCACGTTTTCAGCCAGGAAGAAAGAGAATTCTACAATTTGGAAAAATTGTGGAGCGATGCTGAGAACGTCGACCTTTCTTCGATGATTGAGCTATGAACTACGCATTTTTTTCCTACGTGTACGATACGTTGATGGACGATACGCTTTATGGAAAGTGGCTGGAATATACCAATCGTCACCTTGAAAAAAGCGGACAGCGTGTGTTGGAGCTTGCATGTGGAACCGGAGAACTTGCCATTCGCTTGCAACAATCCGGATACCAAGTGACAGGCTTGGATTTGTCTGATGAGATGTTGTCGCTGGCTATGAACCGTCAATTGGATGCAGGAGTTCGCTTCCCATTGATTCAAGGAGACATGCGTCAATTGGAAGAAGTAGGAAGCTTTGATGCGGTTACTTGTTTTTCAGATTCTTTGTGCTATATGAGAGATGAAAACGAAGTGCTGAAAGTTTTCAAAAGTGTTTACCGTATTTTAGAAGAAGATGGATGGTTTCTTTTTGATGTTCATTCTATTCACAAAATAGATAACCTCTTCCCAGGGTATATGTACAACGCAGAATTGGAGGATGTAGTATTCCTCTGGACTAGTTATGCTGGGGAAGAACCGCATACTATCGAACATGATTTGAGCTTTTTCATTGAGGAAGAAGACGGACGGTACCGGAGATACGATGAAACTCATCGCGAACGAACTTATCCGATTCCTATGTACACCAATTTACTGAAGCAAGCAGGATTCCAACACGTGAATGTGACTGGAGAATTCGGACTTTCGGATATAGAAGATACTACAGAAAGATGGTTCTTTGCTTGTAAAAAATAAACAGGAGACTTCACTAGTGAGAGAAAAGGGCGAACAATTGACTGCGTGTGGAATAGTTGCTGAATACAATCCTTTTCATAATGGGCATCTCTTGCACATGAATCAAGCGCGAGCAAAGAGTGGGGCCGATGTCATCGTAGTGGTGATGAGCGGGAATTTCCTTCAAAGAGGAGAACCGGCATTGGTCGATAAGTGGAAACGGACTGCCATGGCATTGGCAGGCGGTGCCGATCTGGTTGTTGAACTGCCTACAGTTTTTGCGGTTCAACCGGCTGATTACTTTGCCAAAGGTGCGGTTGCCACGCTCCAAGCGTTAAATTGTTCCAGCATGAGCTTTGGAACAGAGAATGGAACAGATAAGGACTTTGAACAAGCGGGACGTTGGTATCATGAGCACGCCACTCATATTGATGCGTACATGAAAAAAACAAAAAATGCCGGGGCATCTTATCCGGTGCAAATGGCTCAAGCGATGGAATCGTTTAGTCCATCATTCACATTCGACTTGTCTTCCCCAAATAACCAACTGGGATTCGCTTATGCGAGAGAAAATGCTTCATACCCTCATCCAATGGCCCTGCATACTGTACTTCGAAAAGGAAGCCAGTATCATGACACTAAGTTGGGGGACGGAGCAATTGCAAGTGCCACCGCTATTCGACAAGCGTTGTTTGATTCTGCAGATGAATACGCACTCGATTCCGTGTCTTCGTTTCTTCCTCCTAGTACCTTTCATCTTTTACAGCACGCTTCATTAGCTGGGTGGGAAGATTTTTGGACTTTGTTGCAGTATCAACTCACAGTCCGCCCAACAGAAGAGTTGCGGAATATTTATCAAATGTCAGAAGGAATCGAGCATCGGCTCAAAAAAGAGGCTTTTGAAAGCCGTTCATTTCATGAATTTGTCACACGTGTAAAAACAAAAAGATATACATGGACGCGGCTGCAGCGACTGGCTGTCTATACGCTTTTGCAGCTCACCGATGATGCGGTGAAAGACGAATTTTCTTCTTTGCGGGCGGTTCGTGTGTTGGGCTTTACGCCTAAAGGGCAGCAATACTTGAACCAACAAAAGAATCAGATGACAGTTCCACTAATTACAAATATAAACAAGAAGAATCAAACCTTGGTCAAAACTGATATTTTATCAGGAAAAGTATACCGTCTGCATCAATTTGATAAAGTGGAAACGCAGGACTTTTTCCGACAGCCCATTCGATATAGTTGAAAAAACTGTTGAAATGTAAAGTAAATTTCATTGACAAAGGTTTTATTCATTAGTATAATTACTTTTGTTGTTTAGGGGTGAAAACAATGAAAGCAGCATGGTCTTTAAATGAACTGAAGCGATACGCGGATGAACCGCTGTATCTTTCAGGCGATGTTGATTTAGAACAGGAATTAATGGAACGAACCGGGGATGTCTTGAAGGCCTCCCCGATCCATTGCGAAGGTTATTTATCGGTTGATGAAGAAGAGTATCTGTTGAGCTTGAAGCTGAAGGGTACACTTACGTTGCCTTCTGCCCGCTCACTGAAACCGGTGGAGCAGGAGATGGAAGTCTCATTGACAGAAATTTATCTGCCGCCTGAATCTTCCCATAAAACAGACGAATACGGCAAAGATGAAGTAGTCATTGTACTGGAAGAAGATCGATTGGACATTCGTCCTGCGATAATAGATTCTATTCTGATTGCCATACCTGCGCAAGTCTTCACGGAAGAAGAATTGGAGAGCGGAGAGATGCCAAGCGGGAACGACTGGGAAGTGGTCAGCGAAGAGGATCACCAATCCAGTGTCCGAAAACGTTTGGATGAAGAAGGAGATTCACGTTTTTCTGCTCTGAAATCATTGTTTTCCGACCAAAATGAAACTGAAGAGGACAAATGATCCTCGATTAAATTGGGGTGTACCCAATGACCTTTAAGGAGGTGTAGCAAATGGCGGTACCAAAAAGAAGAACATCTACAGCTAAAAAAGCAAAACGTCGTACACACTACAAGTTGGAAGCTCCAAACATGAGCGCTTGCCCTAACTGTGGTGAAATGAAACGGAGCCACCGCGTGTGCCCATCTTGCGGACATTACGCAGGAAAAGACGTTGTAAGCAACGAAGCTTAATTAACGAGTCAAGCTTTGAAAAACACTTTTGGGAGCATGCCCCAAAAGTGTTTTTTGCTTTAAGTGGAAAAAGTCAGACGGTTTGTAGTATACTTTTGTGCGAATGAAGGAGGAGGGATGAGATGCACAGTGGAATAGGCTACATAATCAAAATGGGGATACTGTTTTTACTCCCGTTTTTAATATTGCTCCTCTTTAAACATCCTGTTAATCGACATTTCCGGAGAAGGAAAAAGTCGATTCGGATAGTTGATTTGGTTGTGCCGTATTTTATAGTTGGGATCCATATCTTCAGCCGGGCTTATTCAGGGCATACCTGGCTCCCGTATTTTTTGCTTCTCATCTTTTCTCTCGGTATAATCTTGACATTGGTCTTTGTGTTCAAATTAAACAAATTAGAGTATGGCCACTTCTTCAGAGTGTGGTGGCGATTTATTTTTTTATGCTCCATCATTCTCTTTGTAGCGACGGGAACATTGTTCTTCATCTCACTCATTTAAAAATAGAAGCAGGCGTCCGCCGACCGACAACGGTGGCGAACGCAAGTTCCCTTTAGAACCGCTGTTGGAAGCGGTTCTTTTTTTGTATTTTTTTCCGAGGAAAGGTGGTGGAAAGTGGGGGGATGTGGTAGACTGATTACATAGAGTGGCGGGAGGAGGATATCCATGCTGTTAGGAGAATACAAACATTCCATCGATACCAAAGGTCGTCTCATCATTCCTGCAAAATTCAGGGAAGATTTGGGAGAGCGATTTATCGTTACACGAGGACTGGATGGATGCTTGTTTGGATATCCTATGGAAGAATGGACCGCACTCAAAGAAAAATTAAAGCAACTTCCTCTAGCAAAAAAAGAATCCAGGGCGTTCACGCGCTTTTTTTATTCTGCAGCGACAGAATGCGAATTGGATAAACAAGGAAGAATAAATATTCCGCAACCGCTTCGGACGCATGCCGGTTTGGAAAAAAACTGTTATGTCATCGGCGTTTCAGATCGCTTTGAAATATGGAGCGAAGAACGATGGGACGAGTTCTCACAAGAAGCCGGAGAAACATTTGATGAAATTGCGGAAAACATGATTGATTTTGGATTTTAACTTGGAAGAAGAAAATAGAGGCGAGAAAATTGGGAATTTTTGAACATGAAACAGTTTTGTTGAATGAAGCAACAGACGGATTAAATATTAAGGCAGACGGCATTTATGTTGATTGCACTTTGGGAGGCGCAGGGCACAGTGAACACATCGCTTCCCAATTGAAGGAAGGCGGACGTTTAATAGCCTTTGACCAAGACATAACGGCTTTGGAGCACGCAAAACAACAACTTGAACCGTATATTGAAAAAGGCGTCGTCCAATTCGTTCAATCAAATTTCAGAAATTTAAAAGTGGAACTGGAACGTTTAGGGATTCATCAGGTAGATGGCATCCTGTACGATTTAGGGGTTTCTTCCCCGCAATTAGATGAAGCATCCAGAGGGTTCAGTTACCATAAAGATGCACCTCTGGACATGCGGATGGATCAAACGCAACCCCTCACGGCAAAAGACATCGTCAATGAGTGGGACTATTCCGACTTGGTTCGCATTTTCTTCCGTTACGGTGAAGAGAAGTTTTCCAAACAAGTGGCAAGGAAAATTGAAGAAACGCGAAGCCAACAAGAAATTGAAACCACTCAGGAATTGGTGGACATTATTAAAGACGCCATTCCTGCGCCTGCGAGAAGAAAAGGCGGGCATCCCGCAAAACGAATTTTCCAAGCGTTACGCATTGCTGTAAACGACGAGCTGGGTGCTTTGGAAGAATCATTGGAACAAGCGGTCCAATTGATCAAACCGTATGGAAGAATCAGTGTGATCACCTTCCACTCATTGGAAGATCGCATTGTCAAAACAATATTCAAAGAATACTCAAGTGTTCCCGAAGTTCCACGCGGACTTCCATTGCTGCCCGAACAGATGGAGCAGCCATTGTTGAAGCTGGTCAATCGTAAACCAATTGCTCCCTCAAAAGAAGAAGTTGAACGGAACAACCGGGCGCGCAGCGCAAAATTAAGAATTGTTGAAAAAAATCCGGTTGACGAAAAAAAGAACAGATAAGAAGACTAGATGAGATAGGAAAGGAAGATATTAAAATGGCGATGAACGACAATCTCGCACGCAAATATGAATCAATTCAACCGTTGAAACAACCTGATGTGACCCCATCCCCTCGAAAAGAAGCCAAACCAGGATCCTCTTCACGTAAGGTTCCCTTTGTGTTAGGAGAGAAGCTGCTTGTGTCCTTTTTTGCGGCTGCCTTTTTTATCTTATCTGTCATGAACGTTACGATGGGAATTGAAGTCAATTCCGCTAACCGCAATCTTCAAGATGTGAACCGTACGATTACAGAAACAAAAGTAGTCAATGAAAATTTGGAACAAAAAGTACAAGAGCTATCCCGCTATGACAGAGTGTACAGTGTGGCTGAAAAGAATGGTTTGCAAATGAACGAGCAAAATGTGAGGAATGTTTCTAAATGAACCGCAAAAACCCATTGAGAAATAGAAAGAACTTCACCATCATTTTGTTTGTAGTGAATGTGGTTCTGTTTCTCATCTTTGCCGGTCGATTTTCCTACATAATGGTGAAAGGGGAAGTGGGCGGAGAAAATTTAATCCACAATGTCAACAATCTCTATACCCGAAGCAGCGTCCTACAAGCAGAAAGGGGCACCATATATGATTCTGGTGGAGCTCCTATTGCAATGGACGCTTCTTCTTATAAATTGATTGCTGTATTGACGGATGCGTGGTCAGAAAACGCCAAAGAACCCCAGCACGTAGTAGACAAGGAAAAGACGGCACATGTTCTCTCTCAATATATCGCCATGAGCGAAGAGGATATTCTTCAGCGGCTGAGCCGTGACGGTTTGGCGCAAGTTGAATTCGGTACGGCTGGGAATAATTTGTCGTATGACACGATGAGTAAAATTGAAGCAGAAGACCTGCCGGGAATTATCTTTGAAGAGAAACAGACCCGTCTTTATCCAAATGGGGTGTTTGCCTCCCACCTTGTAGGACTTGCTCAACCCGGAGAAGATGAAGAAAGAGAACCTTCAAGCGAATTAAGTGGAATCATGGGAATCGAACTGGCGTACGATGATGTGCTGAAAGGTACCGACGGCCAGCTGGAGTACAAAAAAGATCGCTTTGGATATGCGATTCCTGGTGAAGATGCAAATGTGAAAGAGCCTCAAGACGGCAAAGATATTTATCTGACACTCGACAAGTCGTTACAAGTATTCTTGGAAACGGTGATGTCACAAGTCCAAGAAGAACATTCTCCTACTGCGATGACGGCCACACTGATGGATGCAGAAACGGGAGAAATTCTGGCTGCGTCTCAGCGACCGACATTTAATGCAACGACAAAGGAAAACATCAACCAAACATGGCAAAACCTCTTAGTGGAATACACATTTGAACCGGGCTCGACAATGAAAGTCATGACCTTGGCTGCCGCTGTCGAAGAAGGAGTGTTCAATCCAAACGAGTACTATGAATCTGGTTCTGTTGAAGTGGGCGGAGGAGTTGTGCACGACGTAAAAAGAGAAGGGTGGGGGACCATTTCCTATCTGGAAGGTGTTGCCCGCTCAAGTAACGTCGCATTCGTCAACTTAGTGGAACGCATGGGATACGATACATGGAAAAGTTATTTGGATGAATTTGGCTTTAGTCAAAAAACAAATATTGGATTGGTGAATGAAAATGCCGGATCAAATCCGTATGCATGGCCGCTTCAAAAAGCCAATACGAGTTTCGGTCAAGGAATCACCGTGACAGTGAGCCAAATGATGCAAGCTTTTTCAGCAGTCGCCAATGATGGAGAAATGGTAAAACCGCGTTTCATCGACAAAATCGTGGATCCTGAAACAGGTGAAGAAACAGTATTCGAAAAAGAAGTGGTCGGCAAACCAATCTCAAAAGAAGCTGCCGATCTTGCTCTTGACTACTTAAAAGAACCTGTGTACAGTGAACACGGTACAGCAAATAAATATCAAATCGACGGCTATGAAATAGCGGCCAAAACCGGAACAGCACAGATGGTTGACCCTGAAACAGGTCAGTATTTGAGCGGAGGAACCAACTACATTTACTCTGCGGTGGGAATGGCCCCGGCAGATGATCCGAAGTTGATTCTATACGTGACAGTTCAACAGCCTAAATTGGGAAATGGGATTACACACGGCAGCAGCGTTGTGCCGAAAGTGTTAAACCCGGTCATGAAATGGGCGCTTGACTATAAACGAATGGGCGAAAATGAATCCGTGACCGAAGTGGAACGAATTGAAATGCCGAAAGTCACGGAAATGTCAGTGGACGAAGCCCGTTCAGCTTTGACGGAGAAAGGAATGGACGTGGCGGTTGTAGGGACCGGAGACACCATCGTTCAGCAGTTCCCTTACGCAGACGTACTGACTTTCCCAAATGAAAAAGCTGTCTTGATGACCAATGGTGCCATGGCGATGCCGGATTTGACAGGCTGGTCGAAAAATGATGCATTGAAAGTTGCTGAATTAACAGGAATTGAATTTGTTTTCGAAGGAGAGGGCTATGTGACGGCTCAAAGCATTCCTCCAGGAGGCAACATGCAGAGTGAAGAGCAAATCACCCTGACACTGGAGCCTTCCGGAACGAAGCAAGAAGAGGAAGAAGAGCCGTTGCCTGATTCTACTTCAGAAGCAGATGCAGGATAGAAAGGAAACAATTAAAGCATGGAAACTAATTGGAATTGGGCGGCCGGAGCTGCCATAGTGAGTTTGATTCTAACTGTGGCGGCAATGCCTCGAATCATTTCTTATTTCAGACGGGAACAACTTGGTCAAGTCACCAGAGAAGAGGGACCTGCGTGGCACGCGGTAAAAAGCGGTACGCCGACAATGGGAGGAGTAGGATTCTTGCTTGCTTCTGTAGCGGCCACGATTGCTGTGAGCCTGGTCTCTGACACACTCACCACACGTACTTGGATGCTGGTGTTTATTGTCGGATTATATGGAACCTTAGGTTTCTTGGACGACTACATTAAATTGGTGATGAAACGCAATTTGGGGCTGACAAGCCGCCAAAAGTTTATGGGGCAAGTGATCGGTGGTATTTTGTTCATGTTGGTGCATCAGTGGGCAGGATTTTCCACTGAACTTTATCTGCCATTCATTGGAACGATTGACTCAGTTTGGCTCTACGGCATATTCGCTGTCATCTGGCTGGTCGGATTTTCCAATGCAGTAAATCTCACAGACGGGTTGGATGGATTGGTTGCAGGTACAGGCACCATCGCGTACGTGGCATATGCCGCGATTGCGTGGATGCAATCTGACTGGGATATCGTTGTTTTCGCGGTATCCGTGGCAGGCGGATTGATTGGATTTTTCATGTTCAATAAAAAGCCGGCACAGATTTTTATGGGAGATGTCGGTTCATTGGCATTAGGTGGAGGTCTTGCAGCGATGTCTCTGCTTTTGAGCCAAGAATGGTCCCTGCTTTTGATTGGGTTGATTTTTGTCGTCGAAACTGCCAGCGTAATCCTGCAAGTTGCTTCGGTCAAGCTGAGAGATAAACGAATCTTCAAAATGAGTCCTATCCACCACCACTTTGAAATGAGTGGATGGAGTGAGTGGCGCGTTGTACTCACTTTTTGGGCAGTGGGATTGATTGCAGCTGTCGGTACATTCTTCTTTTTATAATGACTTGGATGCTGGGGACGGTTGTTAACCGTGTCCGGCTTCGTTGTACATAGAAAGATACGCAAATAGAAAGGGCGTAACCATGAAAAAAACGGAAAAGTACGAAGAAAAAAATATATTGGTTTTAGGTTTGGCAAGAAGCGGGAAAAATGCCGCACTTTTATTGCATCGACTTGGAGCCAAAGTGACAGTGAATGACGCCAAAGATTTGTCAGATGACCCTGATGCACAAGAGTTAGAAGAACTCGGCATCAATGTCGTATCCGGAGGACATCCAGAAAACCTGTTAGATGAAAAAATCGATTTCCTGATAAAAAACCCCGGCATTCGATATGATAATCCAATAATAGAAAAAGCACTGGCCCAAAAAATCCCTATCTTGACTGATATGGAATTAGCTTACGAAGTTTGTGAGGGAACTCTCGTAGCGATTACGGGGACAAACGGAAAAACAACAACTACTATGATGCTTACAGAAGTAATGAACACGGATCGGAAAAAGGGAAAAGCTTTCGCGGCAGGGAACATCGGGTTTCCCGCCAGTGAGGTTGTCCAAAAAGTGACTTCTGAAGATGAATTGATTATGGAAATGTCCAGTTTTCAGTTGATGGGAACCCAACATTTCCGACCGTCCATTGCTGTTTTCACAAACATTTATTCGGCCCATCTGGACTATCATTCTTCGCGCGAAGAATATGTGCAGGCAAAAATGAACATCACAAAAAACCAAAAAGAAACGGACTGGTTTATTTACAATTGGGATCTTCCTGAATTAAGAAAATTGTCGGAAGAATCACCCGCTCAGTTGGTTCCATTCTCCCGGCATGAACGGATGGAAAATGGTGTATACGTATTGGATGGGACCATTTACTTCCGTAATGAGCCTGTGATGGAACGGGAAGATGTGGCCTTGCCTGGAGAACACAATCTGGAAAATGCTCTGGCTGCAATTGCGGCGGCCAAACTGCTGGGAAAAACAAACAAACAAATTCAAGACTGCTTAAGCCGCTTCAGTGGGGTCAAGCATCGGATGCAGTTTGTCTTGGAACACGAAAATCGCAAAGTATACAATGATTCCAAAGCAACCAATACATTGGCCACTATCCAAGCATTGCAAGGGTTCAACCAACCGATTGTACTGCTTGCCGGGGGGTTGGACCGCGGCCAAACATTTGAAGATCTGGTGCCAGTGTTGAAAGAACATGTTAAAGCCATGATTGTTTTTGGCGAAACCGCATCAACTCTTATAAAAGCAGGCGAAAAAGCAGGAGTGAAGACCATACGGAAAGTTGCGGATGTCACAGCTTCCGTCCCAGAAGCGTTTGAAGTGAGTGAGAGCGGCGACGTGATTCTTTTCTCACCTGCATGTGCAAGTTGGGATCAGTATGATAGTTTTGAAAAAAGAGGCGACGCGTTTATTGAAAGCGTCAATAAACTTGTTCATAAACCACAATAAGGGAGGAATAGGCTCCAGAAGCCTATACAATCATGAAAGTATTACTATCAGGAGGCGGTACAGGAGGACACATCTACCCTGCGCTTGCCCTCATGCGTGAAATGAAAAAACAGTATCCTGACACAGAGTTTTTGTACATTGGAACAGAAAGAGGTTTGGAAAGTACGATTGTTCCTGACAATGGTGTTCCATTCAAAGCCATTGAAATTCAAGGTTTCAGGCGCTCTTTTTCAATGGATAACTTAAAGACAATCGGCAAATTTATTAAAAGTACGTCAGATGCAAAAAAAATCATCAAAGACTTTCAACCGGATGTGGTATTGGGAACTGGGGGTTATGTCTGCGGGCCGGTTGTTTATGCAGCCTCCCGTCTCGGTATCCCGGCGGTCATTCATGAACAAAACAGCGTCGCCGGCTTGACGAATAAGTTTTTAGCTCCATTCGTGAAAAAGATTGCCATCTGCTTTGAAGAAGCCGCGGATCAATTTGGACGACACAAGGAAAAAGTTGTCTTCACAGGCAATCCCCGTGCGCAGGAAGTTGTTCACGTAAGAAAAAATTCCGCCCTGAAAGAATACGGATTGAATCCGGACATCCCAACGGTGCTAATGTTCGGTGGAAGCAGGGGCGCACAAAAAATCAATGATACATTCGTGGACAGTTATGCTGAGTTGAAAACAAAACCATACCAAGTTTTGTTTGTCAGCGGCAAACTTCATTATGAATCACTCCTTTCTCGACTTGACGGGACAAGTGAGAATGTAAAAGTAGTTCCGTATATATCCAATATGCCGGAAGTTTTTGCAGGTGTGTCGTTGATTGTTTCTCGAAGCGGTGCAACAACTCTTGCAGAAATGACTGCTTTGGGGCTGCCGAGCATTTTGATTCCCAGCGTTAATGTGACAGATGACCACCAGACAAAAAATGCTCTCAGTTTGGCTGATAAAGGCGCTGCAAAGATGATTACCGAAAAAGAATTGACACGCGAAGTCTTTATTGAGGAATTGGATCGGTTGATGCAGAATCCGTCGGAGAGAGCCGCCATGGCTGAAAAAGCCAAACGTGCGGGAGTTCCTGATGCAGCGGACCGACTGATCGACCTGATGACCGACTTAACGGAATAAAGAAAGGAGAGAAGGGCAATGGCGCATAAAGACAATCAACCGAAACCATCGTCACCCATCCTTCTCTCAACGAATCCACAAAAGAAAGTCTTGAAGACGAAAGCGGCTGTATTATTGTCCCTATTCATTTTTGCGATAGGAATAGTGTTATATTTTATGAGTCCGTTAAGTGATGTGGAGTTGCTTAGTGTTTCCGGAAACCGAGAAGTAACGGACCAGGAAGTCGTGAATGCCAGTCAAGTTCGTTCGGGTGACCCCTTATGGGACACGTATTTTTCAAAAAACGAAGTTGTAACCAATATTGTGTCCAATCATCCGCAAATAAAGACGGCAGAGATGAAGTGGGCTGGCATCAATGATTTTGAATTTGTTATTTCAGAGTGGCAGACAGTTGCATACATGTCTGAAAATGAACAGTATTACAAAATATTGGAAAACGGAGACATTCTTGACGAAGCTCAAGACGTGTCGATAGGAAATCGGCCAATCTTTAGAGAGTTTGTTGAAGGAGAAGCGTTAAACCGTTTGTTGGATGAGTTTTCTAAACTTGATCCTTCCATCCATAATCTCATATCGGAGGTTAAGTACAGTCCTACCGATACCAATGAATTACTGGTGCACGTCTTTATGAACGACGGCAACCAAGTACTCGCATCCATCCCTGTTTTTTCTGAACGCATGCAATATTACCCTGCAATGGTACAATCAGTGAAGGGTGAAAAAGGGTTATTCGATTTAGAAGCAGGCGCATTCTTTGCCCCGTTTGAAAAGGGTGTCGAGGAAGAAGATGAGTCCGAAACTTCGGACGACACCGAAACGGAAGAGGCGATTGAGATGGAGGAAAATTTGGAAGAGGAAACGTCAAATTTCTGAATAAAAATCGAAAGAGTTGTTTGTAACACAAAAGTAAAACGAATTTCACCGATGATTTGTTCTAAACATCTTCGTAATAGCTTTCTTTTATGGTAAAATGAGGCATGACAATGTGTTCAATATTTTCTGAAAAAAAAGCAAGCACATTGGAGATTGGAGGTTTCCACTAAATTGGAAAACGGCATTTTTGCAAGTTTAGATATTGGAACCACTTCAATAAAAGTCATAGTGGCTGAGATTGTCAATGGCCAAACGAATATTATTGGAGTCGGACATGAAAAATCAAGAGGTCTGAGTAGAGGAATCATTGTTGATATCGATCAAACGGTGATTTCCATTAAAAACGCAGTTAAACAAGCAGAAGAAAAAGCGAATGTCACAATTGATGAGGTTATCGTCGGGATTCCTGCGTACGGTTTAGAAATCGAACCGGGACATGGGATGGTAAAAGTGGCAGGCGACGAAAGTGAAATCACAGATGAAGACGTTCAAAACGTCTTAGCTGCGGCAATGGTCAAAGCTGTTCCGCCTGAGAGAGAATTATTGACGGTTCTGCCGGAAGAATTTGTTGTAGATGGCTTTGATGGCATCCGGGACCCACGAGGAATGGTGGGTGTACGTTTGGAGATGCACGCTTTGCTTCTAACCGTACCGAAAACCATCATGCACAACATCCGCAGATGCGTGCGCAATGCGGGACTTATCATGCGCGACGTGGTTGTACAGCCGTTGGCTATCGGCAGTATCGCTTTGACAGACGGCGAACGTGATTTCGGTGTGGTTTTGGTTGATATGGGAGGCGGGCAGACCACTGCTTCTGCTATCCATGACAACCAGCTGAAATTCACACACGTCGATCAAGAAGGCGGAGAGTACATCACAAAAGATATTTCCATCGTCTTGAACACGACGGTTGACAATGCAGAAAAGTTGAAGAGAAACCATGGATACGCCACTGTGAATGCCGCATCAGCGGAGAAAAACATGTTGGTGGAAGTCGTGGGACAGAATGAACCTGTCAGTATCAGCGAAGAATATTTGACCGAAATTATCGAGGCTCGACTGGTGCAAATCTTTGAAATCATTAAAGAAGAATTGGACCGCATCCGAGCATTGGAATTGCCGGGAGGCGTTGTACTGACTGGAGGAACTTCCGCTCTTCCAGCAATCAAAGAGTTGGCAGAAGAAATATTTGGGGTGCAAACAAAAGTGTACATACCTGATTATATGGGTGTACGTTATCCTACTTTCTCTACCGCGATTGGATTAATCCAATATATTGCTGGACAGGATGAAATTCAACGTTTGATCAATGACTTCATCAATGGGTACGAAAACGAACCCGCTTCTGCGCCGGTTGCTGAAGGAAATCGACCTCAGCAAATGGAGTACAGAGAACAATACGTGGATGAAGACCACTCCCCTGAAACGAAAGTCAGTTTCTGGGAAAAGATAAAAGCATTTTTTGCTTCTTTTTTTGAATAAGTGAATGACCCTTTAATAAGGGAATAAAGTAAAACAGGAGGAACTGGGATGGAATTCGAATTAGATACAGCTGCTTCAAATGGTGCCATCATAAAAGTAATCGGTGTCGGCGGAGCCGGAGGCAACGCCGTCAACCGAATGATTGAAGACGATGTTCAAGGCGTGGAATTTATTGTGGCCAATACGGATATACAAGCGTTGAACGCATCACGCGCGGAAACCAAAATACAATTAGGTCCAAAATTGACGCGTGGACTTGGAGCGGGTGCCAACCCAGATATCGGACGCAAAGCGGCAGAAGAAAGTGAAGAACTTATTTCTGAATCCCTGCAAGGCGCAGATATGATTTTTATCACGACTGGAATGGGTGGCGGTACCGGAACAGGTGCAGCGCCGATTGTAGCTCGTCTGGCCAAAGAACAAGGTGCATTGACAGTCGGTGTGGTCACACGTCCATTCTCGTTTGAAGGACCGAAAAGAGGACGGTTCGCTGCTGAAGGCATCGAGCAAATGAAACAACATGTTGATACATTGGTAACCATTTCCAACAACCGTCTATTGGAAATCGTTGATAAGAAAACACCTATGTTGGAAGCTTTCAGAGAAGCAGACAACGTATTGCGTCAAGGGGTCCAAGGTATATCTGATTTGATCACTTCTCCAGGGTACGTAAACTTGGACTTTGCTGACGTGAAAACAGTTATGGCAAATCAAGGATCTGCCTTGATGGGAATCGGAACGGCAAGCGGAGAGAACCGCACAGCAGAAGCAACGAAAAAAGCTATTTCCTCCCCATTGTTAGAAGTTTCTATCGATGGAGCAGAGTCTGTCTTGTTGAACATCACCGGCGGAACAGACATGACATTGTTTGAAGCGCAAGATGCTTCAGATATCGTTTCAGCGGCTTCTACTGGAGACGTCAACATCATCTTCGGTACATCCATCAATGAAAACTTAGGTGATGAAGTTGTCGTAACAGTTATTGCAACTGGGATTGACCAAGGCAAGAAAAAAGCCAACAAACCGAATGCTGTACGGAGAAATGTGACACCAGCCACTTCTGAACGCATCACACCTGAATCAAACGATCCGTTTGGTGACTGGGATATCCGCAGAGAAACCAGCTTGCGCGACCGTCACACTTCTGATTTGGACGAAAAACCAGAAGCAGAAAAAGAAAAACCGGAATTTGACTTGTTCCAGCGCAAGGATGCGCCATCCACTGAAAGCAGTACAGAGGATGAAGTAGACACACCTCCATTTTTCAAAAGACGCAGAAGACAAAGAAGAGATTAATGTCGCTTTGTGAATCAGCTGCCGGAAAAGCCGGAAGGAGGAAAGACAATGGGATTTAAAGATAAATTCAGTAGTTTTTTCGCTTTGGATGACGAAGAAATGGATTACTACGAAGAGAACGAACCGTCTTCCACACAACCATCCGCTGCACAAACACGTACACAAGCTTCAAAACCCGTTGTTCGTAAAGAACAGACAATCCAACCGAAGACGAATCCATCGGTTGGAAAGTCCCGGGAAACGAATGTGGTGGCGCTCAACCAGCAAGCCGGTAAAAAACCGCGCATTAAAGTTGTAGAACCACGTGTGTACTCTGAAGTGCAAGAGATTGCCGATCTTTTATTGGCCAATCAATCGGTTGTATTAAACTTTCGTCGAAGCGAAAAAGAACAAGCGAAAAAAATGATCGACTTTTTGATGGGAACTGTCTATGCCATCAACGGAGATATTCAACGTATTGGTGCTGAAATCTTTTTGTGCACCCCTCCAAGTGTGGAGATTGACGGTGCCGAATTGATGTCCATGTCACAATACGATCTTTAATAGAAACGGGGAAAACAGACACGGTGCTCATTCAATTTCTTTATATTATTTTCGAATTATTGATAAGAGGAATCGATATCTATCGAATCCTCTTAATGATTTATTTTCTTCTTTCATGGATACCTGGTGCGTATGACTCTTCATTCGGACACTTTTTGGGGCGCATCTGTGAGCCGTATGTCGCCATATTCAGACGCTTCATTCCACCAATTGGAATGATCAGCTTTGCTGGGTTGGTGGCGTTCCTTTCACTCAGTTTGGTGGAACGCGGATTGTATGCGATCTTTGGGTTTCTTTTCCAAGTACTCATCTAGAGAAAGTGTGAAGAAGGGGGGATCTCAACGTGGAAGATGTATACCAACATTTTAGAAAAGAAGAGCAGCCGTTTATCGACAACATAAATGATTGGGTTGCTCAGGTTGAAAATCAGTACACTCCATATTTAACCAACTTTTTGGATCCAAGACAGCAGTTTATTTTGGAAGCCGTTGTTGGGCAAAACTCTGACATTCAATTGCATTACTTCGGAGGATACGAAGCTGCTGAACGCAAACGAGCGTTTTTGTCCCCTCCATACTTTGAACCTTCTCAAGATGAATATGAAATAGGATTATGCGAAATTCGATATCCAATTCGGTTTGCGGAACTTTCTCATGGAAAGATTCTCGGAACACTTCTTTCATCTGGTTTGAAACGTGAGTTATTCGGAGACATTATTTCAGATGGAGAAAGATGGCAGTTTTTTGTGGAGCGGTCATTGATTGGGTTCATTCAATCTCAAGTGGGCCGAGTAGGGAAAGCAAAAGTGACCATAGAAGAGCAGGAATACACAGAAATCCTTCTCCCGAAAGACAGCTGGACCATCCAAACTGAAACGGTGTCCTCGATGAGATTGGATACAGTTATCGCTGCCGTGTTTAACTTATCCCGTCAACGGGCAAAAGAAGCGATTCAGGCACAAAAAGTGAAGGTCAATTGGACCGTTATGGATCGTCCGGATTTTGAGTTGGGGATTTTAGATGTGGTCTCGGTCCGCAAGCGTGGGCGCCTGCAAGTGAAGAACATTTTGGGTATGTCGAAAAAAGGAAAGATTCGATTGGAGCTAGGTGTACTGGACCGGAATCAATAAAGGTAACTGAAAATGTCGGTGTGCCCCCACTTGTTTGGATGGGGGCTTTGCTTTATACTGAATAAAAGGATTAATTTCGGAGGTGCGGATATGTCATTGACCCCAATGGATATACATAATAAAGAATTCTCGGTACGTATGCGTGGGTATGACCAAGATGAAGTAAACGATTATATGGAACAAATTATCAAAGCGTACGAGCTGTTGATCAAAGATAAAAAAGATTTGGAAAAAAGATTGGAATTTGCGGAAGAAAAGCTGGACCACTACGAAAATATGCAAGAAGCACTGAACAAATCCATCATTGTGGCTCAAGAAGCTGCAGATCGTCTAAAAGAAAATACAGAAAAAGAAGCCGAGATGGTTATTCGAGAAGCAGAGAATAATGCAGATCAGTTGTTGAAAGAAGCGGTTGATAAAGCACACAGAATCGAACAAGAAACAGAAGATTTGAAGAAGCACAGCCGTATTTTCAGACAAAGACTGCAATTGATGATTGAATCTCAGCTGGAAATGATTAAAAAAGAAGAGTGGAACGAAATCCTTCAAACTCCGTCGGTTCCGGAGTCTGCTATGGGAACAATCAATACCGTAACTGAAGAATTGCAGACAAAACAAGAAACTGTTCCTGCTGCCAGCGACGTTTCGTCTGAAATGAAAGAAGAAGCAGATGTGGCGGGTTCAGAGGAAGAATCAGAAGAAGGAATGATTCCGGCAATAGAGTTGCCTGAAGTGAACTAATCCTTTATAATAACTATGCGAAAAGTTTTCATACAATAAAATGTTGAGTGGAACGCAAAAGACAGAATCACTTGTCAGCGAGTCAGGGATTGGTGGAAGCCTGATGAAGTAAGTTCTGTCTTTTATCATCCATGAGTGTTTTGGTGAAATGAGTAATCAAAACCGTATCTTCGGCGTTAACGATGCAGAGAAAAAGAAGGCATCCTTCTTTTTAAAATTGGGTGGTACCACGGAGATTTCGTCCCTTGCGGAGGAAGTCTTTTTTTATTGCAAAAAATTAAAAAATCAATCAAACGAAGGAAGTGCACAGGATGAAAATGAAAGAAACGTTGCAGCTTGGAAAAACAAAATTCCCAATGCGTGCAAGCCTGCCGACGAAAGAAGTCGAGCGTCAAAAAGAATGGGAAGAGCAACAAATTTATGAGAAAAGACAAGAAGTAAACAAAGACAAACCTACCTTTGTTCTTCATGACGGCCCGCCGTTTGCCAATGGAAACATTCACATCGGACACGCGTTAAACAAAATCAGTAAAGATATCATCGTCCGTTACAAATCAATGAGCGGATTCCGTTCTCCTTATGTACCGGGATGGGACACACACGGCTTGCCGATTGAACAAGCATTGACCAACAAAGGTGTCAACCGCAAAGAGATGACAATAGCGGAATTTCGTAAATTATGTGAAGAGTATGCTTGGGAACAGATCAACAAACAACGCGAAGACTTTAAACGTCTGGGTGTGGCTGGTGAGTGGGATAACCCATATGTCACTTTGACAAAAGACTACGAAGAAGCTCAAATCCGTGTATTTGGGAAAATGGCTGAAAAGGGTTATATCTATCGGGGATTGAAACCAATCTACTGGTCTCCTTCCAGTGAATCAGCATTGGCTGAAGCAGAAATCGAATATAAAGATGTCCGTTCAGCAAATATTTACGTGGCGTTTGGTGTACGGGATGGAAAAGGCAAAGTGGATTCTGATGCTTCCTTCGTTATTTGGACGACTACGCCGTGGACCCTTCCGGCCAACTTAGCGATTGCGGTTCACCCAGATGTCGACTATGCTGTGGTCAACGCAGATGGACGGAAATTCGTTGTAGCCTCCAAGATGGTTGAAGGAGTTGCAGCGAAATTAGGTTGGGAAGATGTACAAGTACTGAAAGAAATCAAAGGAAGCGATTTGGAAAACGTGACTGCGCAGCATCCTTTCTACGATCGTGAATCGCTGCTTGTGTTGGGCGACTATGTCACGTTGGAAGAAGGAACCGGTCTAGTTCATACAGCACCAGGTCACGGGGACGACGACTATATCGTGGGACAAAAATATGGATTGCCTGTTCTTTCGCCTGTAGACGGAAGAGGCTGCTTCACCGATGAAGCACCAGGACTTGAAGGCGTCTTTTATGATGACGCAAATAAAATAATCACAGAGTGGTTGGAAGAAAAAGGCGCATTGTTGAAATTGGACTTCTTCACTCACAGCTACCCGCATGACTGGCGGACGAAAAAACCAGTTATTTTCCGTGCGACTCCACAATGGTTTGCGTCCATCAAAACTTTCCGCGAAGACATCCTGAAAGAAATTGAAAATGTTGAATGGTTGCAGCCATGGGGAATGCAGCGCATCTACAACATGGTTCGAGACAGAGGAGATTGGGTCATTTCTCGTCAGCGTGCATGGGGTGTTCCTCTACCGATTTTCTATGGAGAAAACGGAGAAGCGATCATCAGTCCAGAAACCATCGATCATGTAGCGGGACTATTTAAAGAACACGGCTCTAACGTTTGGTTTGAGCGCGAAGCGAAAGAGTTGCTGCCGGAAGGATTCACTCATCCGTCCAGTCCGAATGGTGAGTTCACAAAAGAAACGGATATCATGGATGTTTGGTTCGACTCCGGTTCTTCGCATGAAGCAGTTTTGCAAACAAGAGAAAACTTGACTTTCCCTGCTGATATGTACTTGGAGGGATCAGACCAGTACCGCGGATGGTTTAACTCGAGTTTGACGACCAGCGTTGCCATCAACGGCACCGCACCCTATAAATCCGTTCTTTCACAAGGAATGGTGTTAGACGGTGAAGGCCGTAAGATGAGTAAATCCATCGGCAATACGATCGAACCAAATAAAGTCATCAAACAAAAAGGGGCAGACATTGTCCGTCTTTGGGTAGCCAGCGTAGACTCCCAGTCCGACGTCCGTGTCAGCATGGACATCATCAACCAAGTGTCGGAAGTATACAGAAAAATCCGTAACACGATTCGTTTCTTGTTGGCCAACACTGGAGACTTTGATCCGGAAAAACATGCCGTTTCTTATGAAGATCTGCGTTCTGAAGACAAATATATGATGAATCGCTTGTATCAAACAACGGAAAAAGTCATTCAAGCGTATGAAGCATATGACTTCTCTACTGTGTACAAAACCATCAACAACTTCTGCATTACCGATTTATCCAACTTCTATTTGGACTTCGCGAAAGATGTAGTATACATTGAATCGGAAGATGCATACGAACGTCGTGCGATGCAAACTGTCTTCTATGAAGCAGTGGTTGTATTGACGAAATTGTTGACTCCGATTTTGCCACACACCACAGAAGAAATCTGGTCTTATTTGAAAGAACCAGAAGAGTACGTACAATTGGCTGAAATGCCTGAAGTACGCACGTTTGAAAACAACAGCTCTCTTCTCGAACAATGGGAAAACTTCATGGTCCTCCGTGATTATGTATTGAAAGCACTGGAAGTAGCCCGCAATGCGAAGGAAATCGGAAAATCATTTGAAGCAAAAGTCACTTTGTATCCAAACGAAACAACAAAACAATTGTTGGAAAGCATGAATACCGATTTACGTCAGGTATTGATTGTTTCTGAATTGGATATCAAAGAATTGTCAGAAGCACCTGAAAATGCAATGGAATTCGATGGTATGTCCGTGTTAGTGGAACACAAACACGGAGAAACATGCGAGAGATGCCGCATCATCAGCGAAGAAGTAGGGACGATTGAAGAAGCTCCAACTCTTTGCGGAAGATGCTACAGCATTGTGAAGGAACACTATCCAGAAGCACTGGAAACAGCTGCAGACGAATAAAAAACAAAAAAGGACGGCATAATCCATGCCGTCCTTTTTTTGTATGCACCAAGACGCATGAATGAAGGACAAAAGATTATTTTAATCTAAGACTAATCGTTTTGTTATGATAGCCCTTGCAAAAAAAGGGAGGATTCGGTATAATTTCAATTGTGATAGATTTAGTTTTTCGTAATAAGAATGGTTGAAAAGTTAGTTGAAAAGCTTCAACTCTTCACGTTCAATACCGAAGCAAGTCTGTTACAATACTTAGTAAGTGGAGGGGTAATTGGTAATGGAAAAAGGAACAGTTAAATGGTTCAACGCTGAAAAAGGTTTCGGTTTCATCGAAGTTGAAGGCGGAGAAGATGTATTCGTACACTTCAGCGCTATTCAAGGCGAAGGCTACAAATCTTTGGAAGACGGCCAAGAAGTAGAATTCGAAATTGTCGAAGGAAACCGTGGTCCTCAAGCAGCAAACGTTGTTAAACTATAATTAATAAACCCCCCTCAGGAAACTATTCCTGAGGGGGTTTTTGTGGTCAAAATGATTTCAATTTATAGTTGTCAAACTACCGTGTTCGGCGGCCGCCTACAATCAAGGAAAAGACAAAGACCAGGACGACTGCACCAATCAACGCAGGAAAGACAGCAAATCCGCCGACAACCCAGCCCCACTCGCCTAACAAGGATTCACCGATCCATGCGCCGATGAAACCAGCGATGATGTTTCCGATGATACCTCCTGGAACGTCACGTCCGACGATTGCGCCTGCAACTGCTCCAATAATACCACCGATGATTAATGACCAAATGAATGATAACATTATACATTCCTCCAATGAATAAATTTTTATTACACACTGAGTATAACGGACAGTTCACAACTTGTTCAAATAATATGCTTATAGAAAAAGTAAAATTTATTTTGTGCTGTACATATAAGAAATACAAAAGCAGCCATCCACCGATGGCTGCTTTTGCAAAAATTTATTTATTGTCTTCAGTGGTGAGTCGAAGAAGTTGATCGCGAAGACGATTCTCCATATCGGACAACTGACGTTCGGCCTCTTTCCGTCTGACACGTCCTTCTTGCTGTATGGCAAGTGTTTCTTGGAGCGTCTCCACCAAATCCGTTTGAGTCTGTTCGAGAGTTTCAATATCAATGATTCCGCGTTCGTTTTCTCGTGCGGTTTCAATGGAAGATTGTTTCAGCAACTGAGAATTTTTCTTCAGCAAATCGTTGGTTGTCTCCGATACTTGACGCTGTGCCGTGACAGCTTCTTTTTGGCGAAGGAGGGTCAAGGCAATCACCACTTGGTTTTTCCATAAAGGAATCGCAGTGTTCACGGATGTTTGGATTTTTTCCGACAAAGCCTGGTTGGTGTTTTGGATCATCCGAATTTGTGGTGCTTGTTGAATCGTCATTTGACGTGCCAATTTCAAGTCATGCACGCGTTTTTCCAAACGGTCAAGAAATTGGTTTAAGTCGTTGACACGTTGAACATCCATTTGATTGTGACTGGTTTCTGCTTTTTTCACCGCTTCTGGAATCAACTCATTGAGAAGTTCTTCAATCTTCAATTCCCCGGCAGCGATATAAACATTCAATGCCTCATAGTAATCGAAGTTCTTTTCGTACAACTGTTCCAACAACTCGTTATCACGAAGCAACAAATCTTTCTCTTTGTCCAATTTCACTGCAATCTTATCCACTTGTGCACCAATCTTTTGGTATTTGGCGGTAATTTCATAGATGGAGCGGTTGATTTTTCCAAAGAGGCGTTTGAAGATATTTGAATTGTCTGCCCGCAGTTCATCCGGATTGGCTTCGTTCAACCGGTACATCAAATCATTTAAAACTTCCCCGATTTCGCCGGTTTCTTGACTTTGTACATGGTCCAGCATCGAGTGGGAAAAGCGGCTCAGTTTGTCTTGAGCATCCGCACCATAGTTTAATACCGATTCAAAGTCACTGACGTCGATTTGTTCAGCCAACTTTTTAGCTTGCTGCTGCCGTTCAGCCGGTAATGAGTCAACGACACGATCAGCAGCTTTGGATTCTCTGCTTTTGTCAACGGCAAAGTCTTGTGAAGGAGCAGGCGCATTGGAAAGAGGTTTGTCAAAAGGATTGGACAGCAAATCTTCCAATTCTTTATTGACGTCTTTTTCTTTCGTTTTCTGCAAATTTTCTCTGGTCAGGTCCTCTTGTCTGTCCATATTTATTTGATCACTCCTCTAAAATTACAACTCTTCATCCAAATTGTTTGTATTCCCATTATCCTTGTTGATGGTACGTTTTGCAAGTTCTACCTCCAGTTCCATGTCTTCAATATCATCAGACATGAAACGGACATAATCTTCGACAATCATTTGAGACATTTCATCGATGGTCTCCGCACTTTGGTCCAAGATGTCATACGTTGCCTTGCTTTTTGCTGCATGCCGGTCGATCTCTACATATTTGTCCGTCAATTCCATTAATGAGGGAAGGTGCACATAGAGAAACTTGTCGACTACATGCAGGCGTTGCGGATCTTTCGTGATTTCTTTGAACAGTGCTTTGGATACTCTCACCACGTTATTGCGGTGTTCAATGGCTTTTAACTTCCCGGTGCTGTCCATGTTCTTTTCGATCTTGATAATTTGATATTTTGCTGTGTTCATCGTTTCGCGGAAAAACTGTGTTTCTTCTCTAGACAACCCTTTTGATTGGTAGAACGCTTCTTTTTCCGGAGTCAACTTTTTCAATTTCATGCTGTTTTTTCGAGGAACCGATCCATTTTTTCCTCTTTGGTAATAGAAGATTGTTCCGATAAGGATGCTTCCCAAGAGAGCAAACCAAAAGTTGAAGTCGGATAAGACAAGTAAAAACAAAAAGAGGAGAATTGTCGCACCGCTCGTAAAGGTATAAATCAAGATATCTTTGAAATCGTTCGTCACTTTTTTCATATATTTTCACTCCATTTTTAATGTCAGTCGTCCAATACTCGCTTACCTTTATTTTATCATACTATGGGCATAAATTCGTATAAGACTAAAGGATGATTTACGGCAATTCGTTTTGCAATCCCTGCATGAATTGTATACAATCAAATAAACTACTTAAGAAATCAGGATGCAGAAGGGAACCGTGTCAATAATGGAAGAAAAAACGGTTAAAAGCCAAGTGATTCATAAAGGCAACATCACCGAATACGTCTTGGAAGAAGTAAGATTGCCTAATGGGAAAATTGCTCCCAGAGAGATTGTCCGTCATGATGATGCAGCAGCCATCATCCCATTCACAGATGATGGCAAAGTCCTGTTCGTAAAGCAATACCGCAAACCGATTGAACAAGCCTTGTTTGAAATACCTGCCGGTTTGATGGACGAAACGGATGCCAGTCCGTTGGAAACAGCGAAAAGAGAATTGGAAGAAGAAACAGGATGCCGGGCAAAACAATGGGAAATGATTACTTCATTTTACTCAAGTCCGGGATTCACCGATGAATTTTTGACAATCTATGAAGCAAAAGGTTTGTACCAAGTGGAAGAACCGTTGCAACAGGATGAAGATGAAAACTTGGAACTAAAGGCATTGTCGTTTGAGGAAGCTTGGGCGGAATATGAACAAGGCACCATTCGGGACGCCAAAACAGTGTTTGGGTTGTTCCATTGGAAAGCCAAACGAGATTGTGGAGAGGCAATAGATGAATAAAGAGCAAAAAACACCGGTCAAAAGTCGGAAAGAATGGCAAGAAAAAAGACGGAAAGCAGGGAAAAAACGCAAGCTGGTTCTTCCCCGAAAAAAAAAGCAAAGCGCAGCTGAAAAGAAACCTGTTAAAGAAGGGCGAACATCCAAAAGAAGAAAGAGCGAGTTGGATCAATACAAAGAGACAGACAAAAAATTAACCATTGCCATAGCGGTAACGGCCGTCTTATTGGCGATTGCACTGCTATTGGTATTTTTTGTATGAGGAAAGAGGAAAAAATGAAAAAGATAGGCATTATCGGAGCGATGGAGGAAGAAACACGTATCCTCCTTCAATCCCTTGAACAATCCGAAACAAAAGAAATAGCCGGAAGCACTTATTTGTCCGGCGTTATAGATGACGTGCCGGTGACTTTGGTACAATCCGGTATCGGAAAAGTAAATGCGGCAGTGGCTACCACCATCCTGCTTCATGAATTCAAAACCGATGTAGTGATTAACACAGGATCTGCCGGAGCGATAGGAACAGGATTAAAAATAGGGGACGTCGTACTATCCAACCGCCTGGCTTACCACGACGCAGATGCGCGAGTGTTTGGGTATGACATGGGACAGATTCCTCAAATGCCTCCTGCATATGAAGCGGATGCTGAATTGGTCCGAGTGATGAATCAAGCAGCAGAAGAGGCGGGTCTGCAAACATTGACGGGAGAAATTGTCACAGGAGACTCATTTGTTTCTGCGAGAGAAAGCCTTCAAGCGATCAAAGAATACTTCCCGGATGCTTTAGTGACTGAAATGGAAGGAGCCGCAATTGCTCAAGTGTGCTGGCGGTTTAATGTGCCATTTGTGGTTGTGCGTGCTGTTTCCGATTCGGCAGATGAAGAGGCCGGCGTGAATTTTGATGAATTTATCGTGGAGGCCGGAAGAAAATCTGCACAGATGGTGTTGAACTTCATTGGGGCGATAAAACAGAGATAGCGGGCAGAGGGACGAGGACAGAAAGGAAGGTCACAGATGAAAGCATTGATTTCAATAGATTACACGAATGACTTTGTTGCAGATGTAGGAGCTTTGACTGCGGGGAAACCGGCGCAAGCAATTGAAGAAAACATTGTTTCTTTAACCAAAAAGGCTGTAAACAATGGCGATTATGTCGTGTTCGCAATTGACTGTCACGATTTGGAAGACACCTTTCACCCTGAGAAAAACTTGTTTCCACCGCACAACTTAAGGGATACTTCTGGAAGAACGCTTTATGGCTCTCTCCAGGAAGTATACGATCAAAACAAGGACAAAAGGAATGTGTACTGGATCGATAAGCGGCACTATTCCGCCTTCAGTGGGACAGATCTGGATGTGCGCCTCCGCGAACGTGGCATCACTGAAGTTTGGCTGACAGGTGTGGTGACAGATATTTGTATCTTGCATACCGCTGTAGATGCATACAATCTGGGCTATTCGATTGTAATCCCAGAAAATTGTGTCACGAGCTTCAATCAAAAAGGGCACGAATGGGCATTGGACCACTTTAAAACTGCCTTAGGGGCGAAAGTGTTGCCAGGATAAAGTACAATGACGTTCAGAAGAGAGAGCGGGACAAAATGCGTTTAGACCCGAACCTTCTAACGCATACCATATCCGTAAGCCGCTAAAGCGGCAACGGCTATGGCAACTGGAGCGAATAAGCGGATGAGGGGCAAAGCCCCTCGAGCATTATTCTAAAGGAGGCACTGTGGGCAGATGCCCAAGTGTATCATGACTGTACATTGCTAAAGCAACTACAGTCATGACAAAGTGGACGTCGGGTCTGCATTTTAGAGCGTTTTTTCGCTAGCCTATTCGGAAACGCAAAAGAGGTCGGGACTATTGTCCCAACCTCTCTCTTTTTACATTTTAAATGGCGTCTGTAAATATCCAAATGCTTTTCTTTTACAAAAACGCTTTTTTTATCTACAATTGGTGTATAGAAAAGATGTGGAGGGCGATAGTATGCAAGAATTACTGACATTTCCGACAGAGGAACTATATCAAGAGAATCAAGTGTACTTGACAATTTGTCAAGAGACTCATTCCACACCAATCAATTCGGACCGGGATCGTATCCAGTTCGATAACCTTCTGAAAGAGGCAGAAGAAAAAGTTTGCAACAAATATGATGAAAAATTGTGCGAGCAATTATTGGCTCAAATCAAAGATTTAAGAGACCAACCTGATTTTTGGGGAGTAGGAGACGGCAGTTATGTGATTTATGCGACTCCTGAAGAAGTGTATTACTACCGTCTGGATATTCCGGTAAAAGACGAAGTAATGGTGGGGGACAAACCGAATGTTCTTCCGCTGATTGAAAACTTCCAGTATGTCACTTACTATCATTTGCTCGCTTTGACGAAAGAGAAATTCAAACTGTTCAATGGGCGTCGGTATAGTCTGGAAGAGATTGATCTTTCCCAAGATGAAGATGCGCCGACTGATTTGAACAAAGCTCTTGGAGATGAGCTGACGGGCGGGGAACTCAACTCTGCCGGATATGGTGCAGGTGGAGGTCATGTGTACCATGGCCATAATGAAACCAATGCTGAAAAAGAAATTGACATGGAAAATTATTTCCGTGTGGTGGATAAATATGTGTGGGAACACTATTCTAAACCAACTGAACTGCCGTTGGTGGTATTTGCTCTTCCTGAAAACCAAGCGGAATTTAGAAAGCTTTCTAAAAACAAATACCTGGATGAGGTCACAATTGAGCATTCTCCGGCTCAGGCGTCGAATAAAGAAATTCAAGAAAAAACAGCTGAAACCATTCGGGAAATCGTGGACAAGCGCCACCGTGATTTGATTGCCCGCTTCGAAGAAACAGCTCCGAAATTCAAATTGGACGCGCAATATGAAGATTTGGCGTTTTCAAGCGTTCAAGGAAAGATTGACTACCTGTTAGTTGAAAAAGGATACGAAGTACCGGGATCGATTGATGAAAATGGTCAATATACAGAAGGTCCGGTTGACGGATACGTCAACCAATTGGCTTGGAACGTTCTTCGGGCCAATGGGAAAGTGTATGTATTGGAAACAGAGGACATGCCGTCATCTGTCCACATTGCAGCGGTGCTTCGCTACTGAAATATGCGTGAAAAAACAGACAGAATACGAGATAATCGTATTCTGTCTGTTTTTATGGCTCTATGTCAAATAGTGTTGGTGAGCCTATTGAGAGGTCAAAGTGAATTCGTCACTTTGACCTCTTTTTTTCATTAAGCTACTTCTTCGTCTTCGAATGTCAACGGCCTTGGTTGGTGACGGGGCACCGTTAATTTGTAACTGATCAAAATTCTGGCCCGTAAGTTGTAAAAGTTCCGGTACCCATACCCCGATCGTTTGATATTTTTGATTTTATTATTCATTCCTTCAATCGCTCCATTTGACAGGGTATACGTGAACGCATGCCGAATGGATTCGCGGTAGGTTTCCATTGTTTGAAGAATGGTCCGGACCCTTCGGGGCAGCGTGACTTTCTTGGACTCGTCCAGGTGGTAAGAA
>NZ_AUCD01000018.1 GCF_000429585.1 Atopococcus tabaci DSM 17538 | reverse complement strand
TCTTAGCGCCACACTTTGATTTATTCTGTTTATACTGATCAAAGTATTCTATAATTGAACCGCCTTCCTTTAGGAAGGAAACGACATTATAGACCGGTTGATTTGATCGACCGATTTTCCGAGCAATCTTATAAGGTTTTAATCCAGTATCAAAATAAGTTTCTATCCAGCTAAGTTCTTTCATGGTAAGATGTGTGTAGGCCATTTGTGGTCACTCCTCTAATTTTCGTGGTTGGAACTTAGTGAGAGTGTATCACAAATGGTTTTCTATTTTTCTAGCTTAATTTTACAATTCAAGTTAGCAAAAAGGAAGAGGATGAAAATGAGCAGCGAAAAAAAAGAACGACAAGAGTTGATTGTATGGGTCTACACACTCAAACATTTCAACAAATTAAAACGATACGGCATGATTCACTACGCCTCAAAACGTATGAATTATGTAGTCATGTACGTTGATCAATCGAAAAAAGAAGAAATCACACGCAAATTGTCCAAACTTCATTTTGTGCGGAAAGTGGAAGATTCCCCTCGCCAAGAGGTGGATATGAATTTTGAGGATGTATTGGGCCGGGTGACGGAGTCAAGCAGCTTGGATGATTTTCAAGACAATGAGTCACTTAAGGAAGACAGTTTCTTCTCGAATGACGATATTCTCGGCACGCTATAGTAGATAAAAACGAGTTTTCAGGGGGAACCACATGCGAGTTATTGCAGGAGATTTTAAAGGAAGACGTTTAAAAGCTGTACCGGGACAGAATACACGTCCCACCACAGATAAAGTGAAGGAATCCATTTTTAACATCATCGGACCGTACTTCGACGGCGGCCATTGCTTGGATTTATATGCAGGCAGCGGAGCATTGAGTATTGAAGCTGTTTCTAGAGGAATTGAGCATGCGGTATTGGTAGATAAACAGTATAAAGCGGTCAAGACAATTCATGAAAATGTGGAATTGACCCGTGCGCCGGATCGCTTTCAAGTGGAGAAGAAAAGTGCTTCCCAAGCTTTGTCCATGCTGGAAAATTCGGGGCAGGCATTTGATTTGGTTTTTCTCGATCCGCCATACGCCAATCAACAGATTGAAAAAGATATTCAATGGATGGAAGAACATCAGCTGTTAAACGATGGCGCTGTAGTAGTATGTGAAACAGCTGAAGAGACTGTATTGCCTTCTAGCATAAAAGGTTTGGTCAAAATAAAAGAAAATCAGTACGGAACAATTCGCATCACCGTATATGAAAAAGAGTAGGAAGTAGGTAGGCTAATGACAAAAGCTTTGTACGCAGGCAGTTTTGATCCTTTGACTAACGGCCATTTGGATATTATTAAACGAGCCACACGGTTGTTCGATGAAGTAGTTGTTGCAGTGGCAACGAATACAACCAAAAAGGGATTATTCACAGCACCGGAGAAGAAGAAAATGATCGAAGAAGCGGTCAAGGATCTCCCTCATGTGACTGTCCTTGACCATTCTGGAGGGTTGACGGTGGGGCTGGCTAAAGAGCTGGGAGCATCTGTCATGATTAGAGGGATACGGACAGTGAAAGATTACGAGTATGAAGTAGGAATTGCGGCGATGAACAAAACACAAGATGAAGAAATTGAGACGCTCTTCATGTTGGCCGATCCAGCTCACAGTTTCGTCAGTTCCACCCTTGTCAGAGAAGTGGCCAGTTTCCAAGGAGACGTGTCGAAGCTTGTTCCTGCACATATAAATGAAGCGATCAAAGAAAAATTTTTACGCTAAGTTTTTTATGGACGCAACTATCAATGGAAAGTACAGGTGAAAGATGGAAAAAATAAAAAGACAATCAACCAACAGAATGGGGAAGATTCTTCTCGCTCTTTTTCTTTTGATTCTCTTTTTCAGGCTTCCCATTCCCTATTATATTGAAAGTCCAGGTTCAGCTGTTGCATTGGAACCGCTGGTCAAGATTGACGGGCAAGAAAAAGAAATGCCCGGAACGTATATGCTAACAACGGTTCGAATCATGCAGGCCACTCCTGTTCTTTCCCTTACTGCACTGCTGCCTTTTCATGATGGTTTGTCCCGCAGTTCCTTACTGGGGACAGCCGAAAACTATGAAGAATACGATACGCTGCAACAGTTTTATATGGAAAATTCTAAAAACACCGCCATCGAAGCGGCTTTTAATGCGGCAGGTTTGCCTATTACTCGCGAATACCATGGCATTTATGTTATGCGGGTTCTGGAAGAATCGGATTTTTATGGAAAAATCCATCCAGGGGATACGATCAGCGCAATTGACGGCATGACATTTGAAAGCTCGCAAGAATTTATGGATTATATCAAGGCTCAAGAAGTCGACCAAACAGTGACCATCACATATGAAAGAGACGGACATACAGACACGGTCTCTGGTGACTTGATACAATTAAGTGAAACAGGAAATCCGGGAATCGGAATTTCTCTGGTTGACCATTCTACCATCGAAACGGAACCATCTGTTGAAATTGATTCAGGTTTGATCGGTGGCCCTTCTGCGGGCTTTATGTTCGCTCTTCAAATTTATACTCTTTTGGAGAACCCCGATTTAACAGGAGGCATGGAGATTGCCGGCACCGGAACAATCACGCCAGACGGAACAATCGGAAGAATCGGAGGAATCGCTAAAAAAGTCGTAGCGGCAGACGGCGAAGGAGCGGACATCTTTTTTGCCCCGGATGATGACATCACTTCAGAGATGAAACAAATTAATCCGGATTTAAAATCCAATTATGAAGAAGCTGTGGACGCAGCAGAAGCAATCGGAACGGAGATGAAAGTCGTTCCGGTAAAACATCTGAAAGATGCAGTGGAATACTTGGAAGAACACTCATAAACTTAATCCCGTTTACAGTAAAGAGGAGTCTTTTTTAGATTCCTCTTTTTTTGATTGGATTTCAGTTTTTTTGCGTATATTAACTGTCGAAGGCATCCAAACCGATAGATGAAAGGAGACGCAGATGAATGAACTCTTGGATGGAAGAAAATAAGAACCGCTTGTTGCTTGCAGGAGCAGTAGTGGCATTTATAGGACTATTGTTTATAGGGCTTCAACTTCTTTCTAAAGAAAATATGGATGAAGAACAAATGGTGCACTTGTTAGAGTCCATGTACGCAGAAAGCAGCGAAACAATCACAGAGGAAGAGGATGAAGCAGAAGAAAACACGCAGGATGAAGAAAGTGTTCTGTTCGTAGACATTAAAGGAGAGGTGAAAGAGCCCGGAGTGTATGAAATGCAGGAAGGCGACCGTATCCAGGATGTTGTCCAAAAAGCAGGGGGCTTTACAAGCGAAGCGGACGAAACCATGATTAATCTGGCACTTCGCTTGACGGATCAGATGATGGTCTATATTCCTCGAATCGGGGAAGAAACAAACATCCCGGTGCTTCCTCAGCTCTCTTCTGAAGACGATGCAAGCAAGAAGGTGAACTTGAATACTGCAGATGTTTCAGAATTAACAACATTAAATGGAATTGGAGAGAAGAAGGCGGAAAAAATTATCCAATACCGTGAAGAAAATGGTTCGTTCAAAACGATTGAAGACCTAAAAAGCGTATCTGGAATCGGGGATAAGACATTTGAAAGCCTGAAAGAATTCATTTCTGTGACTGATTGATGCACATGGTTTCACATTGAAACGGACTTCGAGCTTCTGTATACTGAAGAAAACTTTCGAAAAATGGATAGAGAGGACTAAGAAGATGGATCAGAGAATTCCTTGGGATCAATATTTCATGTCTCAAAGTTTGGTTTTATCCTTAAGAAGCACATGTACACGATTAACGGTAGGAGCGACGATTGTTCGTGACCGCCGCATTATTTCAGGTGGATACAACGGTTCTGTAAGCGGCGACGTCCACTGCATCGATGAAGGTTGTTATTTGGAAGATGGCCACTGTCTACGTACGATTCATGCAGAAATGAATGCATTGCTTCAATGTGCAAAATTCGGTGTGCAGACGAAAGGTGCAGATATTTACGTGACTCATTTTCCCTGTTTGTCATGTACTAAAATGTTGATTCAAGCCGGTATCAAAAAAATTCATTACCTCCACGACTATCGCAACCATCCATATGCCCAAAAACTGTTGAGTCAATCCGGTGTTCAAATCCATCAGGTCGATATGCCGGTTGATTTTTTTCAACAGATGGACCGCCTGATTGAATCGGATCCGAATCCGAATGACGACACTGAACATCCCTCCGCCTACAGATAGAGGGATGTTGTGAACGGATTCCTTTTGTTTCCTGCTCTTTTTTCGCTTCTAACGGTGTGGGTTGTCTTCAGTGAGTTTTCTGTTACCAGTCTGTTGATTTTAAGTATATGGATTGTTCGAATGTTGCGATTAAAAAGACCGGTTCTTTTGTTGGTGGCGTTACTGGCAGGAGGAGTGACGGGTTGGCGTGCTGGGAGAGCAGCTGAAGCGCAAACTCTTCTGGTTCCCGAAACACAGCAGTTTATTGTTTCAATCGTTCAAGAGTCCGTTGAAGTGGATGGCGATCAACTTAAATTTTACGGCACAATCGAACAAACAGACCGGCTGCAGTCTATCGAGGAAAAAATCGTTGTTTATTATACGATTTCCAGCAGAGAAGAAAAAGAACGGTTAGAAACACAAGCCTTGCCCTCAAAAATACGGATTCAAGGAACATTGGAAAAACCAGTAGGGAAACGAAACCCCCATCAGTTTGATTATGCTGCTTTTTTGAAACAGCAAGGCATCTTTTGGGTGCTGGAAGCAACCACGGTAGAGCAGCTTGCAAACATTCCAGACGAGGAGGAAAACTACTTCGCTTTGCTGCTCCAACCGGACAAGTGGAGAAGCAACGTGCTGGAGACCGTGGAGAAACGTCTTTCAGGAAAAACAGCGGATTATACCAAGATGATGTTGTTTGCAGATAGAAGAGGATTTGACAGAGATGTGATGGATGGTTTCCGAGAATTGGGAATAATACATTTGCTGAGTATTTCCGGTCTTCATGTTCACTTTCTGATTGGAGGCATCGAATGGATGCTGTTGCGGAGTGGAATGACGCGTGAACGAATCCCGTGGCTGTTTCTATTCCTGTTGCCGGTTTATGGAACGCTGGCGGGGTGGGGCACAAGCGTATTCCGTGCTGTTTGTCAGTCTTGGATTGTATACGGAGGACGAAGTATCGCTCGACGCATACACGGCTTGGATGCGTGGGCGGCAACGCTCATACTGGCATGCACATGGAATCCTTATCAAATTTATTCGGCAGGGTTCCAATTAAGTTACACGCTCAGTTTCATTCTTCTGTTGATGCAGCAATCCCGGTTAAAAAAATTGGTCCCATCTCCATATCTGCCTATGTTAACGACGGCATTGCTGTCTTTGGTGTCAATCCCCATACTTAGTTATCACTTTTTTGAGTTTCCTTGGTTCAGCCTGATAGCGAACTTGTTGTTTGTGCCGCTTTTCAGTTGGTTTGTGTTGCCCACATTAGGACTGTTGTGGTTGGGGGCATTCTTCTTATCCGGCAGTGCAGCGTTTCATGCATTAAATAAAGTCATGAATGCAGCCTTGCTTTCCATTGAATGGTTGGTGCAGGCAATCAGCCGTCTTCCTAATTTGACTGTTGTTACCGGCCGCTTGCCGTGGGTTGGAACGGTTAGTGTTGTTCTAAGTATACTCATGCTTTTTTACATATTAGAAAAAAAGAAGCCGGTTAAAAAAACTGCCCTGATGACTGTTTTGCTCTTCTTTACGGTAGGCCTTGCTTCACAGCGCTACGCTCCATCCGGAAAAGTCATCATGATGGACGTGGGTCAAGGTGACGCCATATTGGTGAAGCAGCCGTTTGGGCAGATGATAACACTGATTGATACAGGCGGCGTGCTGCCGTTTGAAAAGGAAGAGTGGCAGGAACGAGGAGAGCCATATTCTGTTGGAGAAGACGTGATTGTTCCAGTGTTGAAGTCTTACGGCATCCGTTCTCTAGATCAAGTAATTCTCACCCATGGAGATTTTGACCACACCGGTGCACTGCTTGATATCGGCGAAAAAATTAAAATAAAAGAACTTGTTTTAGCGAAAGGAACGCTAACCCATCCCAATGTTTTTCCGTCTGCGGCGAAATTGCATTCTGGTGGAACCAATATTCTAACCGTACATGCTTCATTAAAAAGGCCGGTGGTTCTCCGCTCTGGATTGGGCGTTTTATGGCCGTTTGAACATGGATCTGGAAGCAACAACGATTCTCTTGTGCTTTATGGTAAACTGGGAACGGACATGTGGTTGTTTACAGGAGACTTGGAACAACCGGGTGAGGAAGAATTGATGCGCGCATATCCTTTGTTGCAGGCAGATATATTGAAAGTTGGGCATCACGGGAGTCAAACCTCTACAAGTGCTGATTTTCTCCAGCAGTTGTCTCCGGAGGCAGCCTGGATTTCGTCTGGAAGGAACAACCGCTATGGACACCCACATGAAGAAGTCATCCAACGATTGGAGGATGCAGATATCACTGTGTGGAGAACAGATGAACAAGGAGCGGTGATATTCACATACAGTATGTGGGGCACAAATATAGAGTCCAGCTTGCCTTTACATTCGAGCGAATAGAAAAAATGAAGAACGAAAGGAAGACGAAAATGGGAATAGGAGAAGAACTGGCAGCCATCCGCAAAGGGAATCTTGCCCCTGTTTATCTCGTTTCAGGAACTGAAGAGTATTTAATGAATTTAACACGAGATGCATTTATCACAGGCGCCTTAGGAGGAATGAAAGACGAGTTCAATTTCGGACGCTTTGATATGGAAACACTCTCTGTTGCGTCTGCTTTGGAAGAAGCGGAATCCTTTCCTTTCTTTGGAGATCGGCGCTTGGTCATGGTGGATAATCCATACTTCCTTACAAGCGAAAAACCTAAAAATGTGCCGGAACAAGACTTGGACTGGCTGCTGTCATATGTAAAACAACCCGCAGATTTTACGGTGTTTGTGATTTTTGCACCGTATGAGAAATTGGATCAGCGGAAAAAAATCAGCAAAGTATTGAAAAAAGAAGCCAAACTGATTGACGTGCAGCCAATGGATGAAAAAAGAACCAAGCAGTACGTGAAAGAATTCCTGGCCGCTGAAGAAGTAGCCATAAAATCAGAAGCTTTTGAGTTGTTGTTTCAATTGACAGGCGGCAGCTTGTCGAAAATCATGAATGAGCTGGAAAAGCTGATTCTTTACACTAATGAAAGCCGGATCATCACGAAACAGGCTGTCCGAAATTTGGTGCCCAAGTCCTTGGAACAAAACATATTCGAATTAAATGAAAAAGTCTTGAAAAAAGATGTACAGGGAGCCCTGGATTTGTATGCGGATTTGCTGCTTCAAAAAGAAGAACCCATTAAAATCATCGCATTGATGATTTCACAATTCCGATTGCTGCTGCAGGTAAAGATTTTGCGGGAAAAAGGGTATCAGCAATCAGAGATTGCTTCCGTTTTGAAGGTACATCCATACCGGGTGAAACTGGCCGCTCAACAAGAAAGAAAATTCGACAAAGAGTCGCTTTCAAAAGCGCATATCGGCTTGATTGAGTCTGATTATAAAATGAAAACAGGGCAGGCAGACCAAAAACTGCAGTTTGAATTATTCGTCTTGAAATTCGCGGAAAGACAAAAGCGTATGTCGATGAGATGATATCAAGTAAAAAAACTTTACAGTAAATGATTGCAAAAACAAAAATCTTTCTGTATAATATGAAGCGTTGAAATTAACCAATATTTTAACCAATATTATTGGTGTCATTCGAAAGAGGGGTGTATGGAATGCCAAATATCGAATCTGCAATTAAACGTAACCGTCAATCTGAAAAAGTAGCAGTTCAAAACAAACAACAGATCAGCGCGATGCGTACAGCTAAGAAAAAATTTATGCAAGCTGTAGAAGCAGGAAATGAAAACTCTGCTGAATTGTACAACAATGCAGTTAAAGCTATCGACAAAGCTGCATCTAAAGGCTTGATCCATAAAAACAAAGCAAGCCGCGACAAATCTCGTCTTGCTGCAAAACTTGCGAAGTAATTTGATTACAATCGCTAAGATATAGTGAAAAAGAGCTTGAGACTTTCTCAAGCTCTTTTTCCGTCTGCATTTATTTTCACACAAGAGGGGAACGTTTATTCGAAGTCCATTTTATGATAAAATGGAAGAACAGTAGAATAGCCGAAGAGAGAAACAGTCTTCTCGACGAAGTCAAGGAGGTCAAAAGATGCCGACTGAACAATTTGAATTGGTTTCTGAGTACAAGCCAAGCGGGGATCAGCCTGAAGCCATTAAACAACTCATAGCTGGTCTCCAACAAGGCCAAAAAGAACAGGTGTTGTTGGGTGCGACAGGGACCGGAAAGACATTCACCGCGTCCAACGTGATACAAGAAGTCAACCGCCCGACATTGGTTATCGCGCATAATAAAACACTCGCTGGACAATTGTACAGCGAGTTCAAAGAGTTTTTTCCAAATAACGCTGTAGAATACTTTGTCAGTTATTATGATTATTACCAGCCTGAAGCGTATGTCCCTTCAACAGATACTTTTATTGAAAAAGAAGCCAGCATCAACGACGAAATCGATAAGTTAAGACACTCTGCCACCAGTGCGTTATTGGAACGGAGAGACGTCATCGTGGTCGCCTCTGTTTCCTGTATTTATGGATTGGTTAACCCGGTGGATTATAAAGAGCATGTGTTGTCTTTGCGGGTAGGAACGGAAATGAGCCGCGATGATTTATTACGTAAATTAGTAGACATGCAGTTTGAACGAAACGACATAGATTTTCAACGGGGACGGTTCCGTGTCCGTGGAGATATCGTCGAAATTTTTCTTGCTTCAAGAGAGAGCGAAGCCATCCGGGTAGAGTTTTTCGGCGATGAAATTGACCGAATTCGGGAAGTCGATGTATTGACAGGAGAGGTAAAGGCCGACTTGACGCATTTTCCTGTTTTTCCGGCGACTCACTTTGTTACCAACGCAGAACAAACCCGTATCGGGGTAGAAAGTATCCAAGCAGAACTGAAAGTCCGCCTGGAAGAACTACGCGCAGAAAACAAACTGTTGGAAGCGCAGCGCCTGGAACAACGGACCAATTATGATATCGAAATGTTGCTGGAAATGGGGTACTGTCCGGGAATCGAGAACTATTCCAGACATATGGACGGACGGAAGCCGGGAGAACCGCCGTATACACTCTTGGACTTTTTCCCGGAAGATTCACTATTTATCATTGACGAATCGCATATGACCATGCCTCAGATCAGAGGGATGTACAACGGAGACCAAGCCCGGAAACAACACTTGATTGAACACGGATTTCGTCTGCCAAGTGCATTGGACAACCGTCCGTTGACCTTGAAAGAATTTGAAGATCATGTCAATCAGATTATATACGTTTCTGCTACTCCGGGTCCTTATGAAATGGATCGCTCTTCCCAAGTGGTTGAACAGATCATTCGTCCGACCGGATTGTTGGATCCGATTGTGGAAATCCATCCAATCAAAGGGCAGATAGATGACTTGATTGACGAAATCTTACAGCGCACAGAACGTGATGAGCGGGTATTTGTGACGACCTTGACCAAGAAGATGTCGGAAGATTTAACTGATTATCTGAAGGAAGTCGGCATCAAAGTGGCGTATCTGCACAGTGATGTCAAAACATTGGAACGAACAGAAATCATCCGTGAATTGCGGTTGGGAGAATATGACGTGTTGGTAGGAATCAACCTACTCAGAGAGGGGCTCGATGTGCCGGAAGTTTCATTGGTTGCCATTTTAGACGCCGACAAAGAAGGGTTCTTGCGGAGCTCGCGTGCTTTGATTCAGACCATAGGACGCGCGGCACGGAATGATAAAGGGAAAGTTATTATGTACGCTGACGGAATCACGGATTCGATGCGTGAAGCGATTGACGAGACGGAACGGCGCCGGGCCATTCAGGAGCAGTACAACAAAGAACACGGAATCACTCCTAAGACCATCAAGAAAAAAGTGTCTGAATTGGTTCGCGTGTCCACAGTGGTCGAAGAGGAAGAACTCACCTCCGATAAAATTGCGAAACTCTCTCGAACAGAACGTCGGGAATTGGTTGAAACGATGGAATTGGAAATGAGACAGGCCGCCAAAGAACTGGACTTCGAAAAAGCAGCCAATTTGCGTGACATTGTGTTGGAATTGAAAGCTGATTATAATTTATAATTCTAGACACAAATATACAGAAAAAAGAGAGTGGATTTTTGAAAGTTTAGCAATTCTGCTTGCATTTTCACGTATTTTCGTGTAAATTCTATATGTGCGCAAAGCACACTACCTTTTACTTGGATACGCGATTCACCACCGCCTTCTCAGTAAAGGGAGAAAATAAGGGAAAAGAGGTGCACTAACTATGGCTATTTCTAAAGAACGCAAGAATGAAATCATTCGTGACTACGCACGTCATGAAGGAGACACTGGTTCTCCAGAAGTTCAAATCGCTGTGTTGACTGAAGAGATCAACCAGTTGAACGAACACGCTCGTCTTCACAAAAAAGATTTCCATTCCTACCGTGGATTGATGAAAAAAATTGGTCATCGCCGTAACTTGTTGGCATATTTGCGTAAAAAAGATATCGCTCGTTACCGCGAATTGATTCAACGTCTAGGTTTGCGTCGTTAAGAGACGAACGCTATTCGAGAAGCGAGATTCGCAAGGATCTCGCTTCGTTTTTAATTACAGGTAAAAACGGAGCCTGTTCTGATCCGGAAACTACTATGCAAATGTGACGACATCACCCATTTGGATGATGCCTTGACCTTTGTTTAGTAGTCCTTATATCCGGAAAAGATGGCTCCTTTAGAAAAGGAGAAATGTAAGCAATGTCAGAAAAGAAAGTATTTTCTAAAGAAGTCGGCGGACGAACGCTGACAGTAGAAATCGGCCAATTGGCCAAGCAAGCGAACGGGGCGGTATTGGTCCGTTATGGAGACACAGTGGTATTGACTGCTGCTGTAGCCAGCAAAGAAGCGGGCACAGGCGACTTTTTCCCATTGACTATCAACTACGAAGAGAAGATGTATGCAGTCGGAAAAATTCCAGGTGGGTTCATCAAGCGGGAAGGACGTCCTTCAGAAGCAGCTACTTTGGCAGCCCGTATGATTGACCGTCCTATCCGTCCGATGTTTGATGAAGGCTTCCGTAACGAGGTTCAAGTGACCAACACCGTTATGTCTGTAGACCAAGACTGCTCTCCGGAAATTGCTGCAATGTTTGGATCTTCCTTGGCATTAGGAATTTCCGACATTCCATTTAACGGCCCGATTGCCGGTGTTAACGTTGGGCGCGTGGACGGAGAATACGTCCTCAACATGACAGAAAAACAAGAAGAAGTATCGGATATCGACCTGACAGTTGCAGGAACCAAAGACGCCATCAACATGGTGGAAAGCGGCGCAGACCAAGTTGATGAAGAAGGCATGTTAAAAGCATTGATGTTTGGACATGAGGCAATCAAAGAATTGACCCTCTTCCAAGAAGAAATCATTGCGGAAGTCGGAAAAGAAAAGATGGAAGTCAAATTGGTTCTTCCAGATGCCGAATTGTCGAAAGAGATTTACGGCAGCTACATGTCTCGTATGTCTGATGCCATCCAAACACTTGAAAAATTGGAACGGGCAGACAAGATTGAAAAAGTGAAAGAAGAAATTGTCGCGTATTACGAAGAAAAATATGCTGACGATGAAAAATCTTCCGAAATCATGAAAGATGTCCGTACCATTGTGGAACAAATGGAAAAAGACGAAGTCCGCCGTTTGATTACGGAAGAGAAAATTCGTCCGGATGGAAGAAAAATCGATGAAATCCGTGCGTTGGATTCTGAAGTAGGATTGCTTCCACGTGCACATGGATCCGGCCTCTTCACGCGTGGACAAACACAAGCGTTGTCTGTTGCGACATTGGCACCTTTGAACGAACACCAAATCATCGATGGTTTAGGTGTGGAAGAGTATAAACGATTCATGCACCATTACAACTTCCCTCAATTCTCAGTGGGGAGCACAGGCCGCAGCCGTGCTCCAGGACGTCGTGAAATTGGACACGGAGCTTTGGGTGAACGGGCATTGTACCCAATCATTCCGGATGAAGAAGCATTCCCATACACTATCCGTGTAGTCTCAGAAGTGTTGGAATCAAACGGTTCTTCTTCCCAGGCCAGCATTTGCGCAGGAACTTTGGCATTGATGGATGCCGGTGTGCCGATTAAAGCTCCAGTCGGAGGAATTGCGATGGGACTTGTCATGAGCGGTGACAACTACACGATTCTATCGGACATCCAAGGAATGGAAGACCACTTGGGCGACATGGACTTCAAGGTAGCCGGAACACGCGAAGGTATCACAGCGTTGCAGATGGACATCAAAATTGAAGGTGTAACGGAACAAATTTTGAAAGAAGCGTTGGAACAGGCGAAAAAAGCTCGGATGCAAATTTTGGATAACTTAGAAGCCACACTTTCCGCGCCTCGTACCGAATTGAGCGCGTATGCACCGAAAATTGAAAGCATCAAAATCAAACCGGAACAAATCAAAGTTGTTATTGGTAAAGGTGGCGACACCATCAATAAAATCATTGATGAAACCGGCGTGAAAATTGACATCGATGAAAACGGAAATGTCAGCATCTATGGTGAAAACCAAGAGGGAATCAATGAGGCTGTCCGAATCATTGAGGAATTGACAGAAGAAGTGGAAGTCGGAAAAATCTACGAAGGAACGGTAAAACGAATTGAAAAATTCGGTGCCTTCGTTGAAGTGTTAAAAGGCAAAGACGGATTGGTTCACGTTTCCGAATTGTCTGATAAATTTGTCCGCAATGTCGAAGACGAAGTTTCTGTAGGAGACACACTCCGAGTGAAAGTAACTGAAATCGATAGACAAGGACGAATCAACTTATCAAGAAAAGCAGTTCTTCAAAAAGAAAACACTGCGGAATAAAAGCATAGCAAAGAGGCTGGGATAACACTCCCAGCCTCTTTTGTGTTTCCGACTACTTTTTATTATGCGGTCATAAAGAATCCGATAAGTAGGACAGCGGCTCCGATGCCAATCCAGATGTTTCCGAAAAGGAGGAATCCCCGTCCGCTCTGCAGCCATGTATCAATAACCGCTCGAGAAGGCTCTTTGGGATCATACAACACGGGCACTTGAGTTCCAACTTTAATGGAAGGGCGTTGACCGACTTTCGATTTCACTTCATAAAGAACCCCCTTGTTGTCTTCAAATTGAAAAATTGGCCTCAGGTTATCGTCTCCGCTCGCACGGAAGTTATCGATAACGATTCCTTTTGTGTTAATCCAGGCTTTCTTCCCTTTTGTCATAAAAAATCCGACACTCCAAAAAACCAATCCGAGAAGAGCGGGTATACCTCCGCCAATCAAAAAATCCATTTGTGCATCCATCTGTTTCCCTCCATTTTTACTGGTTGGTGTTTATATGTAGCCGTCGATTCCACGAATGGAAATTTCTCCACCGTATAATGCTTCTTCCATACCGGTCATGTCATCTATTATCTTTAATTCGCCATCTGTTCCAATGTCTTTCACCCGCGCCTTTTTCTTTTGTTTGCCATTGACTATCCAGACAGTTTTTCCAATAATCAAGGATTTCTCCCTGCAAATTTCTAAAAAAAGTGAGGGGTCTTTTGTTTGTAGGTATTGTTGATACATCACTTCAAATGAATTCAGAAAGGCAGCTGCAATGGCATTCGGGTCGAGAGGAGAACCGAGTTCCATTTTCAGCGAACTGGCTTTGCTCAATATACTATCGGGGAAGTCTGATGCATCCTGATTCACATTAATGCCGACACCAATGATTACAGCTTCCAATGTGGAACCGGAGTAGACGGTTTCCGTCAGGATACCTGCTACTTTTTTGTTATTCAACAACAAATCATTCGGCCATTTAATACCAAAATCTGCAAGAGGGGACAAAGCTGCCGCTAAAGCTGCAGCGGTCAACTGCGTCAACAAATAAGGTTTTTCGACCAAAGGTTTCAGAACGATACTCAGCGTGAGGGCTTTCCCTTTTGACGAAGTCCATTCCCGTCCCAATCGACCTTTGCCAGCCGTTTGTTCCAATGCCAACAGCACCTCGCCGTCTACAAGCTCACGTTGTATGTGTTCTTTCGCCACCAGGTTGGTGGATTCGACGCTGTCAAAGAGCGAGAGATTTCTGCCAATAACTGTTGTGGTGAGTTTTTCTATAATCTGTTCTTTAGATAATGAAACAGTGCTTTCTCTGTTTTGTTCTTTTTTGGTCATGTACGTAACGCCTCGTTTCTACCGCAAATTTACTCTAAAAATTATACTACAGGAAAAGAGAACAAAAGACCATTCTATCCCGACTCAGTATGATTTCCTTGTAATCTGTGCTACAATAAAACAGGAATCTATACGTCTCTGCGCACAAGAGCGCAGAGTGGGTGAGAAGTAAAGATGTAGATAAAAATATTTAGAAATTGCTTATTAAGCTTATAAAGGGTGAAAAGAATGGAAAAAATAAAGATTATTCCTCTTGGAGGAGTCAGAGAAAACGGAAAAAATATGTACGTCGTTGAGGTAGATGACGAACTATTTGTATTGGATTGCGGGCTGATGTTCCCGGAAGATGAATTGTTTGGAATCGACGCAGTCATTCCTGATTTCAGTTACTTAGAAGAAAATCGGAACCGTATTGCAGGTGTTTTCTTGACACATGGTCATGAAGATGCAATCGGAGCCTTGCCGTATTTCCTGGCAGACTTCCAAGTGCCGGTGTTTGGTTCAGAGTTGACGATTGAGCTGGCAAAATTGTTCGTGGAAAATTCCGGCATGAAAACAACGTTCGACGATTACCATGTGATTGATGAACACACTGAAATCGAGTTCAATCAAGCCTTGATACGTTTTTTCCGGACCACACACAGTATTCCAGATTCTATGGGAATTGCACTGAAAACTTCAGAGGGAAATGTTGTTTATACCGGAAACTTTAAGTTTGATCAAAGCGCCACTCCGGCATATCAAACAGATCTCTCGCGCATCAGTGATATTGGAAAAGAAGGCGTACTTGCTTTGTTGAGCGATTCCGGTAACGCAGAAAGCCCTGTTGAGAACGTGTCAGACAGACGTGTAGCGGAAGAAGTCTTAGAAGTGTTCCAAAACACCAGCAGCCGCATCATTGTGGCAGCAGTGGCAAGCAACATCTTGCGTATCCAACAAGTATTTGATGCAGCTCACCGCTCTGGACGCAAAGTGTTCATCACAGGAAGACAATTGGAAGAAATCGTGGAGATAGCCATTAATTTGAAGAAACTGGAACTCCCGGATGAAGATTTAATTGTACCTATGAACAAATTGGACAAATATTCTGATGATGAAATCATCATTTTGGAAACCAGTTCAACAGGTGAGCCGATTAAAACCTTGAACCGAATGGCAACCGGCTCTCATAAACAAGTCAATATCAAAGAAGGGGACTTAGTCTACATCGTGACAAGCCCTTCGACAGCTATGGAAGTGACAGTCGCACAGACTGAAAACTTAATTTATCGCGCAGGCGGTACGGTGCAGAAAATTTTTGATAACATGAAAGTGTCAGGGCATGCCACACCAAATGATTTGAAGTTGATGATGAACCTATTGAAGCCGAAATACATCATCCCAGTTCAAGGTGAATACCGGATGTTGGCGGCTCATGCAGATTTGGCACATGAAGTAGGGATTCCGTACCAAAATGTCTTTATCGCCGGCAACGGGGATGTGCTGACATACGAAAAAGGGAAAATGCATGCCGCAGGGCAAGTGCCGGCTGGGAATACCATGGTTGATGGAATTGGCATTGGAGACATTGGAAACATTGTTCTCCGGGACCGCCGAATGCTGTCTGAAGATGGAATTTTTGTGGCCGTTGTCACCATCGACCGGAAAAAGAAAGTCATTGTGTCAGGTCCACAAATTGTGACTCGAGGATTTGTCTATGTAAAAGAAAGCATCGATTTGATTGAAGACAGCCGTGAGATTGTGAAAGAAGTGGTAGAAAACATGCTTCAAGAGAAGCAATTCGATTGGAGTACGTTGAAGCAGGAAATGAGAGATGCGCTTGGAAAATACCTCTTCAAACAAACACGCCGTCGTCCGATCATCCTTCCGGTCATCATGGAAGTCAGCAGCCGAAAGAGAAAGAAAAACTAAAAAAGTCATACAAAACAACATGAAATAGCAGCCTGTGCAAAGGGGAGCCTCGTGCTGAGAGTGGAATCGGTCCTGACCCTTTGAACCTGTTCGTTAATGCGAATGCAGGGATTGCAACTGGTGATGCATTCTTTTATGTGCCTCTTCCTTTGCTGCAGGGTAATCTGCTGTAGGGAGGGGCTTTTTTTGAACAATATAAGGGTATGGATTGAAGGAACCATTGTTGCAGCACTGGCCATTGTCCTCTCACTTTTGCCTACAAACATCGGTTCGTCATTGACTCTTTCGTTGGGCATGATTCCTTTGACGCTTTATGCCTTGAGAAGAGGCATGACCGCCGGCTTTGTCGCTGGATTTCTGTGGGGAGTGCTGCACTTTTTACTTGGAAATGCCGTCATTTTGACATTCTTGCAAGGATTTATCGAATACTTTATTGCGTTTTCTTTTGCTGGAGCAGCCGGAATTGTTTCCTCCCGTATTCAGGTTTCCGCAGACAAAAAACATGTGTGGAGCTGGATTGTTGCAGCATCCTTTTTAGGAACAGGTGCAAGATTTTTTTGGCATTTCATTGCAGGTGTCATTTTCTGGGGAAGTTACGCTCCTGAAGGGATGAGTCCAATTGTTTATTCTTTCGTCACTAATGGCCTCAGCGCTTTAGTGACGGCAATTGCTACAGCACTTATATTGATTTTTATTCATGCCTCGACCCCAAGGGTGTTTTTTGAGGAGTAAACAATGCCCCAATGACTGATCGGCAGGGACATGAGACGACATTAACCTGATTCAAAAAATTAGGAGACAGAGAATGGAAATAGTTCGAAATATTGTAATTTTCATACTGGTAGTAAACACAATTTTAGCCATCATTACTGTGTTCAGAGAAAAAAGGGACATCGCGGCTACTTGGGCATGGCTTCTTGTATTGAATTTATTACCTGTGATTGGGTTTATTCTTTATCTATTCATAGGCAGGAAAATATCGAAAGAACAAATATTTGATATCCGCACCCAAGAAACGATCGGGATGCCGGAATTGGTGGAAGCACAACAGCAATTAATCGCAGAAGATGCTCCAGTGCTTGACGAATCAATCGATGCGCCCAAAACACGTGAGCTAGCAAGTCTTTTTTTGGAAACTACCGGGTCCGTACTGACAAAAGGCAACAAAGTTTCCATTATTGCGGACGGAGAAGAAAAGTTTGACCGCCTGATAGAGGATATTTCAAAAGCCCAACACCATGTACACGTTATGTACTATATTTTTAAGATGGACAAAATAGGCAGCAGATTATTGGAAGCTTTGGAGGAACGAGCAGCCAACGGGGTGGAAGTGGCTGTGTTGTTTGATTCGTTTGGTTTACGAACACTCCGTTCACGTTCGTTCAAAAGGTTGCGTGAATTGGGGGGATACGCAGAGCCTTCCTTCAAATCGAAATTTCCTCTCCTTAACTTGAGGCTGAACTTCAGAAACCACAGAAAAATAGTGGTGATTGACGGGAAGGTAGGTTATACAGGAGGCTTTAATGTCGGAGATGACTATTTGGGCGAATACGAGAACATGGGGTATTGGCGGGACACGCACTTACGAATTGAAGGAAATGGCGTTTTGCCGTTGCAGACACGGTTTATCATGGACTGGAATGCATCGGTCAAGCACCACAAGCTGACGTATTATAATGAATACTTTCCGATTTCCCCTTTGAAAGGGACGACCGATATGCAAGTAGTCGCAAGCGGTCCGGATACAGAAATCCAAGCCATAAAAAAAGGTTTTTTGAAAATGATCTACATGGCAGAAGAATCCGTCTATATTCAAACTCCATATTTTGTTCCCGATGAGGGTGTGATGGAAGCTTTGGAGATTGCGCTTTTTTCCGGAGTTGACGTTAAACTAATGATTCCAAACAAACCGGATCATCCATTCATTTACCGTGCGACGTTGTACTATGCTTCAGAATTAGCCAGGTTAGGCGCAGAAATATATATTTATGACAAAGGGTTTCTTCACTCAAAAGCGATTGTCATCGACAGTAAACTTTGCTCTATCGGCTCTGCCAACTTTGACATCCGAAGCTTTAAATTGAATTTTGAAAACAATGTCTTCCTCTATGATGAACAATTGGCTCAAGAACAGGAAGTGTTGTTCTTTAAAGATGTGGAAGGGAGTTACTTGTTAACAGATGAGATAATGGCCAACTTTTCACTGTGGGAACGATTCAAACAAACATTCAGTCGTTTGTTATCTCCTATTTTATAATGGCAAAACCTAGAGCTCAGGACAAGATTCCTGGGCTCTTTATTTTCAGGTTGATGAAGGAAAGGAAAGTAAAGTTGAATCTTTGTCACATCTTTGTCATAATTATAAAGGGTCTTGTTCTTAAGAGCGGGAGTGAATCATGAGTTACATATTTTAAAAAAAGAAGGTGGAAGGAAAATGATTGAATTTGATCATGTGTCAAAAGTATATGAAGATGGAACAAAAGCAGTAGACGATGTTTCTCTCAAAATTAATGACGGCGAGTTTGTCGTATTTATTGGAACAAGTGGAAGTGGGAAAACCACGACTATGCGGATGATCAACCGGATGATTGAACCAACGTCTGGAGAGATTCGCATCGATGGAAAAGACATCATGAAACAGAATGCGGTCCAACTCCGTAGAAGAATCGGCTATGTTATTCAGCAAACCGGATTGATGCCGCATATGACGGTATACGAAAACATTGTAATGGTCCCGCGACTGCTTAAATGGGAAGAAAGTAAAATTCGCCAACGGGCCAAGGAATTGTTGGAACGGGTGGACATGCCGGAAGAATTTCTAGACCGTTACCCACAAGAATTATCCGGGGGACAACAGCAACGGATCGGCGTTATCCGGGCGTTGGCTGCAGACCAGGACATCATTTTGATGGATGAGCCTTTTGGAGCGCTGGACCCCATCACGCGGGATGCCCTGCAAGAATTGGTCAAGCATCTGCAGGAAGAAATGGGAAAAACAGTGATATTCGTTACACACGACATGGACGAAGCATTGAATTTGGCAGACAAAATTGCCATCATGTCCCATGGGAAATTGCTGCAGTATGATACTCCAGATAACATACTTTCTAACCCAGCCAACGAATTTGTAGAGAGCTTTATTGGGGAAGAACGGTTGATCCAAGCCCGTCCAAACATTCAAACAGTAGACCAAGTGATGATTAAAGACCCGGTCTCTGTGACTCCAGGTGTTTCCTTGCAGACTGCCATTAAATTGATGCGCGATAAGCGAGTGGATGCATTATTTGTGACGGATGATGCAGGAATATTGAAAGGCGTTGTCGACTTTGAAGACATCAACCACAACCGGAAACGCGCTACAAGTGTGAGCGATATCATGACACGCAAGGTGTATTACGTGCGGACAGGTTCTTATTTAAGAGATACTGTCGATCGTATGTTAAAGCGCGGGTTTAAAAATATCCCGGTGGTGGATGAAAAAGACAGATTGATTGGATTGGTCACGCGGGCCTCCTTGGTCAACATTGTTTACGACATCATTTGGGGCGACGAAGAAGAAGAACGTCAGACAACGGAAGCGTTCGGTGCTCTTACGTCAGAGACAGATGAATAAGGAGGGGTAGTATGCTGGATTTTTTCAATAACTATGGTTCTCAAATGATGTTATTAATTTGGGAGCACATCTATATATCTGCCGCAGCGCTTGCGTTAGGTGTCCTTGTGGCGGTACCCTTGGGAATATTGTTGACTCGTTTTGACAGAGCCGCCTCTTTGGTCATCGGAGCCGCCTCGATTCTGCAGACTATTCCATCGCTGGCTTTGTTGGCATTCATGATTCCCTTCTTTGGAATCGGAAAATTACCGGCCATTGTTGCGTTATTTATTTATTCGTTGCTGCCGATTTTGCGAAATGCATACATCGGTATGAAAGGCGTGAAGCCGGATCTGGTTGATGCAGGCCGTGGAATGGGCATGACGGAATGGCAGCTGATCAAGAAAGTCGAAATTCCTCAAGCTGCTCCTGTGATCATGGCAGGAATTCGTTTGTCAGGGACGTATGTCATTGCTTGGGCCACTCTAGCTTCGTATATTGGAGCAGGAGGCTTAGGAGACTTCATATTTAATGGGTTGAACTTATTTATACCAGAGTTAATTATCGGAGGAACAATTCCCGTGACTATATTGGCTTTGATCGTAGATTGGCTCCTGGGCTTGCTTGAGAAAAAAGTCACACCTCGAAATTTACGTTTAGCAGAATAGGAGGCTTTCAAACGATGAAACGAATAAAAACATTGGGAAAGACGCTTTTTTTCACGTTCACCACACTCCTTTTAAGTGCCTGTGCTCTGCCAGGCATCGGAGGCCAAGCTGGAGAGGAAAGCATCTCCATCGCCGGATTGGCCAGTACGGAAGGACAGATTATGGCCTTTATGGTTGAAGGAATGGTGGAACATTACATGGATGTGGATGCTCAAGTGGTCAACAACTTGGGAACTTCTTCCATGGCTCACCAAGCAATGGTCAACGGAGACGTTAACATTACAGGGGTGAAATACACCGGCACCTCTTTGACGGGAGATTTGGGCAGAGACCCGATTACAGATCCTGAATTGGCATACGATACGGTCGTTGAGCTGTTTGCAGAAGAACACCAACAAAAGTGGTTCCCGACTTATGGCTTTGCCAATACCTACGCTTTTATGGTGACACGGGAATTGGCGGAAGAACATGATTTGGAAACGATCAGTGATCTAGAACCCATTGCCGGTGAGTTGAGGGCCGGAGTGGACAACTCGTGGATGGAACGGGAAGGAGACGGCTACCGTGCGTTTCTGGACACCTATGAATTTGACTTCCAGCGAGTCACGCCTATGCAAATCGGCTTGGTTTATGATGCTCTTCAGGCGGGAGAGATGGATATTGTTTTGGGCTATTCCACAGACGGGCGGATTGCCAGCTATGATTTAGTGGTACTGGAAGATGACAGGCAATTGTTCCCGCCTTATGATGCAAGTCCGTTGGCTTCTTATGAAGTATTGGAAGCTTACCCACAATTGGAATCCATATTCTTAAAAATGGAAAATACCATTACAAATGAACAAATGCAGGAATTAAACTTTGCGGCGGACAACAATTTGATTGAACCTAAAGTGGTGGCCACGCAGTTTTTAGAAGAAAACAACTACTTTGAGGACAAAGAACCTTTCCTCGAGTCTGCAAACAATGAAGGCGGTGATACGAATGGTTGATGTAACTGAAATGTCCATGATCCAACAGCTTATTTATTACATGGGCCAAAACGGTGCGTATGTATGGAGCCAGTTTCTCCGTCACTTCCTTATTTCTATATACGGAGTGGTGTTCGCATCCATTGTAGGAATTCCTATCGGTTTTTGGCTGGCCAGACATGCTAAGATGGCTGATTGGGCTATTGGGGCGGCAAACGTGATTCAAACTATTCCTTCGCTGGCCATGCTGTCGATTTTGATGCTCGGGTTAGGAGTGGGAGCAGATACGGTTGTGATGACTGTCTTCCTTTACTCGCTCCTTCCTATTTTGAAAAACACTTACGCTGGAGTACGGAACGTCGACCATTCTTTATTGGATGCCGGAAAAGGTATGGGAATGACACGGTGGCAGTTGACGTATAAAGTTGAACTGCCGCTTGCACTGTCCGTTATCATGGCAGGTATTCGAAATGCATTGGTTGTAGCAATCGGAATCACCGCGATTGGGACATTTATCGGAGCGGGAGGTCTCGGAGATATCATCACTCGAGGCGTCAACGCAACGGATGGTGGATCCATCATCTTAGCGGGAACCATTCCAACTGCCTTCATGGCAATCATAAGCGATCTGTTTTTAGGATGGTTGGAGAAAAAAGTGGACCCGTCCAACCGAACAAAAAAATAAACCAAAAAACGGCCTCTTGGAGATTGTTCTCCAAAGGAGCCGTTTTTGAATGGACAAAATTTATTTGGCAATACGGATGTGCCGAATCTGGGCGAACGGACATAAGTAAAGGGTATTGTTGTTTTCTACAATAAAGAGGTTATCTGATTTGGAAGAAAGGCGCAGAACACCGGTATGCTCTCGAACAGGCCCTCTCTTTTCAGAAGGGTTCAATTGGATGGTGATGGTCATTTTTTTCTCCATGGATTGACGCAAGAAAAATGCAAGTTGCTTTGAGGGCATTTGAGGAAGCAGCCGGACTGCCTCACTGTCCTTTGGCTTGAAGCGATTCAATTGAAACAAATGGATTGGGCTATACTTCTCGAGCAACAATTTCTCCATGATGTACCTCCGAACGTTTGTTTGTGTTCTTATTATACGAACAAGCGTTCCTTTTTGCAACCTTTTTTTGATAGGACTTTTTATTTCCGCGCAACAATGGCATAATAGGAAAAGCAACAAGTGAAAGGAGGTTTATACATGGAATACAAGTTAATGACAGATTCTTGCAGTGATTTGCCAATCGAAATCGTCCGGAAATACGATATTGATATCGTTCACTTTACCATCCATATGGAAGGGGAAGAGTTGCGCGATGATATGGGAGTATCGTTTGACCGTGAGGAATTTTTCAACCGTTTGAAGAATGGCGCGACGGCATCTACTTCCCAAGTCAATGCTGGCACGTATTTGGAAAAGTTCAAATACTATGCAGATAATAACATCCCGTTACTTTATTTAGCGTTTTCTTCTGGACTGAGTGGATCGTATAACAGTGCGATGACTGCATTGGATATGTTAAAAGAAGAGTATGACAACCCGGCAATTACGATTATTGATACCCAAGCTGCCTGCTTAGGGGAGGGGCTGTTGGTCTATGAGGCTGCCAAACGCAAAGCAGCCGGGCAGTCACTTCCGGAAGTAGCTGAATGGGTGGAAGAAAATAAAAAACGTGTTCACTCTTGGGTGACAGTGGATGACATCAAGCACTTGCAACGCGGTGGACGTGTATCTGCTGCTTCAGCAACAATTGGTACGTTATTGAGTGTCAAACCTATTATTGCCGTCACAAAAAACGGAAAGCTGGTACCTGTTGCCAAAGTGCGTGGAAGAAAGAAATCCTTGCAGTATTTGGTCGACAAGACCGTTGAAGGCGCAGTACGTTCTGAAGAGCAAACCATGTTTATTGGACACGCAGGTGTCCCGGAAGAGGCTGAATGGGTGAAATCTGAGTTGGAAAAACGTCTCCAAGTGAAAGACATCATAGTTTCTCCATTTGGACCGACCATTGCCTCGCACACCGGGTTCGGTTCGATGGCATTGTTCAGCTTGGGAGAAGAGCGCACACTGGAAGGGTAAATAGAAAAGAGCAACCTAACGCCCGTAATATTGTTTGATGAAATTGACAACGAATGCAATATTTGTTAACATTATGCTTGTTGAACAAAATATAAATTTCGGTTGGGCGTGAGCTTTCAAGGTATACTTCTTCTGGGGTGAGAGGAAGCTTGTTGGCTCTGCCCTTTTTTTGGAAGGAGGGAAGTGCATGAACCGCGAGGCAGTTGAGTATGTAAAAGATGCAGAAAAACGAGCTGCACAATTCCACGAAAACGGCAAGGCGGAGATTAAGGAAATTGAAAGTCGTTTAAACGAGGAGTTGGCAGTTGTTCAGCAGCAGCTTGAAAAAGAGTTGGAGCAATATGAACAAGAGCAGCGCAGTCAGTACGAAGAAAAACTTTCTATCGTTCGTGAAGAAGCGGAACAAGCTGTTTCTGTGGAATCCGAGCGGTTTGCCAAAGTCTATCAAGAAAAAAGAGAAGACGTGGCAAAGTTGATCGCGAAGGAGGTGTTGCGTCGCTATGGCTATCGCCAAGATGAAAAAGTTGACGCTGTTGGCGGAACAGTCCAATAAGGATTTGTTGCTAAAAGCTGTCCAAGAATTGCAGAGAGTAGAAATTGTTCCAGTCTCAGAAGAAGATGAGGAAGCGATTCTGACCCAAGTGGAGTCAGAAAGTTTTTCACGCTCTCAAGGGGAGTATGAGACGCAACTTCAAGAAGTCCGCCATGCGCTGGACTATCTAAGGGAGTATATCCCGGAACCAGGTCTTATGGCACGTATGCGCAAAGGGCCTGAAACAATGACTCTTCAAGAATTGGAAAAATCTGTGGAACAAACAGATATCCAGGCATGGGTTGAAAAAATCAATTCAAAAGAAGAGCAACTAAATGAACTGCAGGAAGAACGTAAGCTTTTGGTTGAACAAGAAGAATACCTGAGAAAATGGAGTTCTCTCTCGTTCCATCCTTCTGAGTTGCAATCTTTCCGCATGATGAATGCACAAGTAGGTACAATCAATTCAGAAATGATTACTGAATTTACTACCGCGGCTAAAGACGCCGGAACCATTTATTATGAGGAAATTTTCCGCACAAATGATGATGCAGCGTTCTTGGTTGTGGGGCCTTCTGAAGAAACAGAAACAATCAACCGCCTTCTCTTGGAGTTCCAATTTACTCCGATAGACTATCCTTTTGAGTCCATTCCAGCAGAAGAGCTTAAAAAGAATCTAAAACTGCAGGAAGAGTTGCGCCAGCGAAAAGCAGATCTCGAAAAAGAGCTGCGTTCGTACAAAAAAGCTCCACGGGATTTGGAGCTTGCAGAAGAATACTATTACAACCTCTCGCAAAGAGAGACAGCCAAATCGTTGTTGTTGAACACGACGAATTTGTTTGTACTAAGCGGTTGGTTGGAAGAAGAAAAAATTCCTAACCTTACTCGTTTGATTGAAGACACAGTAGGGAAAGACCAAGTTGCCATCATCGAAGATGAGGTTACCAGCGCAGATTATAAATCGGTTCCTATAGTCTTGAAAAACAATTCGTTTGTCGAGGCTTTTGAAACCGTGACCGAAATGTACAGCTTGCCTCAGTATGATGAAATTGATCCGACACCATTGTTGGTTCCATTCCAAATTCTTTTCTTCGGAATGATGAGTGCCGACTTAGGATACGGATTAATTTTATGGGCAGCAACCTTTGCAGCATTGAAAACGTTGCATTTGAAAGACGGTATGAAAAAGAATCTCAAGTTCTTCCATCTGCTCTCATATGGAGTGATGGGATTCGGATTGATTTACGGAAGTTTCTTTGGGTTTGAATTGCCATTTATGCTGTTGTCTATCCAAGAAGACGTTATTCCGGTTCTGCTCTTATCAGTGGCATTCGGATTCATTCAAATGATGGTGGGTCTGGTTACCAATGGTATAGTAAAAAACAAACAAGGCCAACGTGCATCCAGTTATATTGATGGATATGCTTGGGCAATGATTTTGACCGGAATCTTGTTGTGGGTACTGGGATCGATGGTCTTCAACAACTCGATCATGAGTACAATTGGTATTTTGCTTGCAGCAGTAAATGCGGTTGGAATACTTTTTGTTTCAGCTTTGGCAAGCAAAAACAAAGGACTTGGATTGGCTTTGGGTGCGTATAATATATACGGCATTTCAGGATATGTCGGAGACATCGTCAGTTACACCCGTTTGATGGCACTGGGAGTTTCTGGTGCAAGTATCGGAATGGCGTTCAACATGATTGTTGGTTTCTTGCCGACCGGTGCGCGTTTCACAGTCGGGATACTCTTGATGGTGGCGCTTCATGCGTTGAATATTTTCTTGACATATTTGAGTGCGTATGTGCATACGGCACGTCTGCAATTCGTAGAATTTTTCGGTAAATTTTATGAGGGCGGCGGACGTCCATTAAACCCACTGAAAACATTGGAAAAACATGTTTCTTTGAGAAGCAAAGATTAAAAATTTTCACTAAAATGGAGGAACTACAGAATGTTTAACTTAGCAGAATTTTTTGGAGAAAACAGCGGAATGATTTGGGCTGCTTTCGGAATCGCAATGGCTACAATCTTTTCAGGAATCGGTTCAGCACGAGGTGTTGGTATGACCGGTGAAGCAGCAGCAGCTTTGACAACTGAACAACCGGAAAAATTCGGTCAAGCGTTGATCTTGCAGTTGCTTCCAGGTACACAAGGGTTGTACGGATTCGTTATCGCATTTTTGATCTACTTGAACGTTACCCCTGATACTTCTGCCGGAACTGGTTTGTACTTGTTCATGGCTGCTCTTCCAATTGCATTTACTGGTCTTTTCTCCGGTATGGCTCAGGGACGTGTAGCTTCTGCAGGTATCCAAATCTTGGCGAAAAAACCAGAGCACGCTACTAAAGGTATTATTTACTCTGCGATGGTTGAAACTTACGCAATCCTTGGTTTCGTTATCTCCTTCTTGCTTGTCTTTAACGCGTAATAGACAACATTAGAAATCTGAAGAGAATGGAGGGGGAAACATGGCAGACTTAAAACTACTCATTGAACGAGTGATTGAAAAAGAAAAAAGTGCGGTTCAGCAACAAATTTCTGCGGCGGAAGAAAAAGCACAGACCAAACTGGAAACTGCTAAACAAAATGCAGAAGTGGAAAAAGAAAACCGTAAAAAACAAATCGATGAGCGTTTGAAAAGAGAACATGAAATCTCTAAAAACACGCTCCAAGTAAAAAAACGGAATGAGATTCTTGCTGTGAAGCAGCGCATTTTATCTGATGTATATGCCGATGCATATGATGTTCTGAAGACAATGGATGCAAAAACCACTCAAACTTTCTTGAGCAATGTTTTGCACCAGTTCGAACAACAAGGTCAACTAGAGGTGGTCCTCGGCGAAGAGACTGCCTCCAAAGTGGACTCAAGCTGGGTGGACAATTTAGCTGTTGAGGGCACACAAGTGACTTTGTCGGCTGAAACCATCAAAGAAAAAGCTGGCGCTATCATCAGAAAAGAAGGCATTGAATACAACTATTTGTTTGATGCTTTAATTGAAGATGTGAAAAATGACGTTGTTCAACCAGTTTCACAGCAATTATTTCAATAAGGAGGGATAATTTTGGAAGATACAGCATATGCTTCCGCGAATGTGCGAATACGTGTATTTGAAACGAACCTCCTGACTCGTTCTCATTACGAGCGAATGATTGATGCTCCCTCTTATGATGAGGCTGTGAACGTATTGCGGGATACTCCTTATCGAAACATCGTAGACGATTTAAAAGAAACAAAAAACTACGACAAATATCTCATGCAGCAGTTGCATGAGACATTTGAAGAAGTGTATCAATCCACTCCTCAGAGAGAATTGGTCGACATTGCTGCGTTGCGGTATTCTTACCACAATCTGAAGGTTCTGCTGAAAGAGCGGTTTACGGGAGAAGATTTTTCTTCTTTGTATATTCCGGTCGGTCCTCGAGTTTCCGAACTTCGGCAAGCAATCCACACTAAAGAATCAGCTGAATTGCACCCTGCTTTTCTTGAAAGCATAGAAGAAGCAATGACCCATTATGAAGAGTATCAAAATATTCAAGCAATTGATATCATTTTGGATAGACGGTATTTCACTCATATGAAGCAATTGGCTGATGAAATGGGGAACGAGGACGTCAAAAAAATCGTCGGCTTTTACATTGATTTGAATAACCTTTCCACATTGACAAGAGCCATCAAGCAAAAACGTACTCGAAATTTCCTTGTGACCATTCTTTCCAGCTCCGGTACTATTCCAAAAGAAGAACTGGTTGAACTGGGAAGAGAGAATCTTGTCACAGCAGGAAAAGTCTTACGTGAAGGCAAGTACCGCTCAATCATTGAAGAATCGATTGATCAAGAAACGCAGGAATTGTCTCCCGTTAAAATTGACTTGTCGACAGATGATGCCTTTATGAGACGGATGCAAGATGCCAAATTGCAAGTGTTTGGTCCGCTGCCAATTTTAGCGTTTCTTTACTCAAAGGAAAACGAAGTGAAAAATATTCGCTTAGTTTTGGCTGGAAAAGAAAACAGATTGCCTGCGGAAAAGATCAGAGAAAGGTTGCGGATGAGTTATGACGCATAAGATAGGAGTCGTCGGGGACAAAGATTCTGTACTGTCATTTAAAATGCTCGGATTCGATGTTCGATTCGCAACTGAAGCGACCGAAGCAAGAAGAGCGGTCGACAGCTTGGCCAAAGAAGGATACGGCATTATTTATCTGACCGAGCAATTGGCAGAGCTGATTCCTGACACTATACGGCGTTACGATGCTTTAGTAAAGCCCGCCGTCATTTTGATCCCGAACCATTCTGGCTCGCGTGGAATCGGTAAAAAACGCGTCCAGGAGAATGTCGAAAAAGCCGTGGGTCAAAATATTCTATAGGAGGTTACCAGTTTGAACAAAGGAAGAATCGTAAGTGTCTCTGGTCCGTTAGTTCGGGCAGAGGGCATGGAAAATGCCAACATTCAAGATATTTGCCGAGTGGGGAACTTAGGTCTTATCGGTGAGATCATTGAAATGCGTGGCGATGTGGCTTCTATCCAGGTATATGAAGAGACCTCCATGGTCGGACCTGGAGAGCCGGTTGAAACAACAGGAGAGCCACTCTCCGTAGAGTTGGCTCCAGGAATGATTTCTCAGATGTTCGATGGAATTCAACGTCCATTGGATGAATTTAAAGCTATCACCAACAGCAACTTCCTTGAAAGAGGAAAAGCAATCGATCCATTGAACCGGAACAAAGAATGGGACTTTGTAGCTGCGGTAAACGTAGGCGACAAAGTATCCGCCGGTGACGTGGTTGGAACGGTTCAAGAAACAAGTGTCATCAACCATAAAATTATGGTTCCGGTTGGAATCGAAGGAACGGTCCGTTCAATTGAGAGCGGGACATTCCGCGTGGACGACCCTTTATACACGATTGAAACAAAAGATGGTGTAAAAGAATTCACCATGATTCAAAAGTGGCCGGTCCGTCGCAGCCGTCCAATCGCACGTAAATTGAACCCGGTTGAACCATTGATTACTGGACAACGTGTTATTGACACACTTTTCCCAGTAGCTAAAGGTGGAGCAGCTGCTGTTCCAGGTCCTTTCGGGGCAGGGAAAACAGTTGTGCAGCACCAAATCGCCAAATGGGCCGATGTAGACATCGTGGTTTACGTTGGATGTGGGGAACGCGGAAACGAAATGACTGATGTTATCAACGAGTTCCCAGAATTGATTGACCCAAATACCGGCCAATCCATCATGGAACGGACAATCTTGATTGCGAACACGTCCAATATGCCGGTTGCAGCACGTGAAGCATCTATTTACACGGGAATTACTATTGCGGAATACTTCCGTGACATGGGATACAGTGTAGCTATCATGGCTGACTCTACTTCACGTTGGGCAGAAGCGCTGCGTGAAATGTCCGGACGCTTGGAAGAGATGCCAGGGGATGAAGGCTACCCTGCTTACTTGGGAAGCCGTTTGGCTGAGTACTACGAACGTGCTGGTAAAGTCATTACTCTTGGTAACGACCAACGTGAAGGAAGCATCACTGCAATTGGAGCGGTTTCTCCTCCGGGTGGGGATACTTCCGAGCCGGTAACGCAAAATACTTTGCGTGTTGTTAAAGTGTTCTGGAGTTTGGATAGTTCACTTTCACAACGACGTCACTTCCCAGCAATCAACTGGTTGGATTCATATTCTCAATACTCCAATGAAATGAACGACTTTGTCGGAAAACAATTGGAAGTTGATTGGAATGATATGGTCAGACGTTCCAGATTGCTGTTGCAAGATGAGTCTGAGTTGGAAGAAATCGTCCGTTTGGTCGGGGTGGAATCCTTGTCTGAGCGTGACCGACTCAAGTTGGTTGTTGCCCGAATGATCCGTGAGGACTTCTTGCAACAAAACGCGTTTGACGATGTGGACACCTATACTTCTCGTGAAAAACAATTCGAAATGCTTGCCACCATCTTGCACTATGAAGACCAGGCAGTGCGTGCATTGAAATTAGGTTCTTACTATGATGAGATTGTTAAAGGCACAGATGAAGTAAGAGAACGCATCGGCCGGATGAAATACATTCCGGAAGAAGAAATCAAACGTTACGCTGAAATAAGAGAAGCTATAACTAATACGATGCAAGACATCATTGAAAGAGGAGGTGTGGAACTAGATGCTTAAAGAATATCGTACAGTCAGTGAAGTTGTCGGTCCTTTGATGGCGATTGAAGGCGTTGAAGGTGTCAAATTTGATGAACTTGTTGATATTGAATTGCAAAACGGTGAACGCCGTCGTGGACAAGTATTGGAAATCGACGGAGACCGTGCAATGGTTCAAATCTTTGAAGGGTCCAGCGGCATCAACTTGAAAGACACAAAAGCCCGCTTCTTGGGACGCCCTCTTACTTTGGATGTTTCAGAAGACATGATCGGTCGTACGTTTGACGGGATGGGTCGTGTAAGCGATGGTGGTCCAGATTTGATTCCTGAAAAATCTTTGGATATCAACGGAATCGCAATCAACCCGATTGCCCGTGATTACCCGGATGAGTTTATTCAAACAGGAATCTCAAGCATTGACCACTTGAATACTTTGGTACGTGGACAAAAATTGCCTGTTTTCTCAGGTTCTGGACTTCCACACAAAGAATTAGCGGCACAAATTGCGCGTCAAGCTTCCGTTAAAGACTCTGACGAAGGATTCGCGGTTGTCTTTGCGGCTATCGGAATCACTTTTGAAGAAGCAGAATTCTTCTTGAATGACTTCAAGAAGACAGGTGCGATTGATCGTTCGGTCGTATTTGTCAACTTGGCGGATGATCCGGCAATCGAACGTATTGCCACACCGCGTATGGCTTTGACAGCTGCTGAATACTTGGCGTTTGAAAAAGACATGCACGTGTTGGTCATTATGACAGACATGACATTGTATGCAGAAGCTTTACGTGAGATTTCTGCAGCACGTCGAGAAGTTCCTGGACGACGTGGATTCCCAGGGTACTTGTACACAAACTTGTCTACCTTGTACGAACGTGCCGGACGTTTGGAAGGTGCGAAAGGTTCGGTAACGCAGATTCCGATTCTAACCATGCCGGAGGACGATATCACCCACCCAATCCCTGACTTGACCGGGTATATCACCGAAGGACAGATCATTTTGTCCCGTGACTTGTACAACAGTGGTATCCAACCACCAATCAACGTTCTTCCTTCCTTGTCCCGTTTGAAGGACAAAGGAATCGGAGAAGGCAAAACTCGTGAAGACCACGCAGCAACAATGAACCAAATCTTTGCAGCGTATGCAGCAGGGAAAGAAGCCAAAGAATTGGCTGTTGTTCTTGGTGAAGCGGCTTTGTCAGACACTGATAGAAAATATGTACAGTTCACAGACAAATTCGAAGAGGAGTATGTCAACCAAGGGAACTATACCAACCGTAGCATCGAAGAAACATTGGAGCTTGGATGGAAACTACTGTCTATCCTTCCAAGAGCTGAGTTGAAACGGATTAAGGATGATATGCTTGACAAGTACTTGCCTGAAGGGGAGTGAGCTTGTTGGCTAAGCTGAATGTGAACCCGACACGTATGGAATTGGCGAACCTCAAGGATCGATTGAAACTCGCCACAAGAGGCCATAAGCTTCTAAAAGATAAACAAGATGAGTTGATGCGTCAATTTATTTCGTTGATTCGGAAAAACAACGAGTTGCGGAATCAAGTAGAAGAAAAATTGACGGAAGCCATGCAGTCATTTATGATGGCTAAATCTTTACTTCATGAAAGTTTTATTGAGGAACTGATGGCTGTGCCCACAACAGAAGTTAATCTTCGTATGGACCAGCGTAACATCATGAGTGTTAAAGTTCCTACCATGGACTTTGAGTACGACGATGACAATGACCCGAAAGACTTACAGTACGGGTATCTGAACTCCAACAGTGAATTGGACACCTCTTTGGCGGAATTGGCTGAAGTGTTGCCAGAATTACTGGAGTTGTCTGAAATCGAGAAAACCTGCCAACTGATGGCAGACGAAATCGAGAAAACCCGACGTCGAGTGAATGCGTTGGAATACATGACCATTCCTCAACTAGAAGAAACCATCTATTTCATTCAGATGAAACTGGAAGAAAACGAACGGGCGTCTATCACACGACTCATGAAAGTAAAAGACATGAGCTAAACAAAAAAACACACAAGTCCTGAATTGGGCTTGTGTGTTTTTTATCTTTCTTTAAGAACATGATACCTTGCATGCCAATTTTTGTTCTTTTGGCTCTATTTTTTATAGAACTTGAATTGTAAAATTAAGCTAGAAAAATAGAAAACCATTTGTGATACACTCTCACTAAGTTCCAACCACGAAAATTAGAGGAGTGACCACAAATGGCCTACACACATCTTACCATGAAAGAACTTAGCTGGATAGAAACTTATTTTGATACTGGATTAAAACCTTATAAGATTGCTCGGAAAATCGGTCGATCAAATCAACCGGTCTATAATGTCGTTTCCTTCCTAAAGGAAGGCGGTTCAATTATAGAATACTTTGATCAGTATAAACAGAATAAATCAAAGTGGTATGCGTCAAGTTTTCCTCGGTAACCTTTATTCTAAATGACCCTTAATATAAATGCGGTTATTTGTTTCTATTCATTTAACTAAATGAAAGGGCTAGTTGGCCTATAAAGCTGCTTTTCGGACCATAATTGACGATAGAACCCGTTTGGATTGTTTGGGCCGTAGAATCTATTTTCTTTAACGCTTGACGGACAGCTCCTTTAATCTCTTCACCTAGTGATTCGACTTTATCTGTTATTTCAGCTGTTAAAGCTGTCTGTAAAAGCCCATTTTTCTCTGCAGTGAG
>NZ_AUCD01000017.1 GCF_000429585.1 Atopococcus tabaci DSM 17538 | reverse complement strand
CTACTCATCTATTGGGCACGCGTTTACTTACACCCTCTCGAATGGGGCGATTGAAGGCATGAACAATAAAATCAAGAATATCAAGCGTTCAGGATACGGGTACCGGAACTTTTACAATTTACGTGCCAGAATTTTGATCAGTTATCAGTTGACAGCTCCCACCCATCCGCCAAGAGCATTGACCTTCGAAGAGGAAGACGCAGTTTAACAAAAGAGGACAAAGTGAGTGATCACTTTGTCCTCTCAAAAGACTCACCAACACTATTTGACATAGAGCCAAAAAAACTCAAAACCGCATTGGCTTTGAGTTTTTTTCTGTTCCCTAACTTTACATCTTTTCAATCACTTGAATCTCTTCTTCCGTCAACTCGAAATCAAAGACGTTCAAGTTGGCTTTTTGGCGTTTCGGGTTGTGGGATTTCGGAATGACGACCACTCCGCGCTGGATTTGGTACCGCAGCAATACCTGCGCCCATGTTTTGTCGTAGTTGTCGCCGATTTGGGTCAACGTTGTTTTGTTTTCTTCGCTCACACCGGAGAGCGGCCCCCATGCTTCCGGGACGACGCCGTGTTCTTTGCAGTACTCGATGATGGCGTGGTTCCATTTCCCCGGGTGGGACACCACTTGATTGAGCGCCGGCTTGATGCGGGAGTGTTCCAATAAATACCCCAACTGCTCTTCGTTGAAGTTGGAGACGCCGATTGCTTTGAATTTTCCTTGGTCGACATAGTCTTCCAACACTTTCCACACTTCTGCGATGTCTTCCAACGGTTCCCACGCGTTGTGCAGCAGGTACAGGTCGATGTACTCCCCGCCCAATGCTTCCAGGCTGGCTTCCACTGTGCGGCGCACCGCTTCTTCGGATTCCCGGTATTCTTTATATTCGGGCTTGGTCGGCAGTTTGGACGTCAGGAAAAACTCTTTTCGATCCAAGCCGCTTTCTTTCACAGCTTTCCCGACCACCGCTTCGTTCCGGTACGAAACTGCCGTGTCAAAATGACGGTAGCCGGATTCAATGGCGGATTCCAGTTCGGTGGTGTCTCCGTTGATCTCACCCTTGTATTTGTTGCCTTCTTTCCCATACGTGTTCGTGCCGCTTCCAAGAATCGGAATGTCGATACCTGTGTTCAATTTGATGTATTCCACATTTATCCCTCCACTTTTTTCATTATATCATTCTCTATTGAATGGTGTTCATGAAAGGCTTGATTTCACCGCTTCCCGGGCGCTCCAGGAAATCATCCCCACGGTGTTGTTCCCAAACTGAACGCCCGATGCCAATTGGCCGTAGACTTTGAACCGAGGCAGAAGGCCGTACTGCGGACTGACGGCGCTCAAAGACGGCCAAGTGACCTGAACCCCGCCGAACGGTTCCGCCTGCAGCAGCCCTTCCTCGAGCATCTGAGCGACAAGCGGCATCTCTTCGTCTTCAGGCGCCACTTGTTTCTTTTGTCCGGTTGCATTGATGATATAGTTCACTTCCAGTGCTGTTCCTTCTTCCAGTTCAATCCGAAAAAAGTCAGGTTCTTTTACAATTCGTTTTGTGCGCCCCGCGAGTTGAAACTTCCCTGTTTCATGCAATTCCAGCAGTTTGAGGGCGGTCCGCTTTGGGATTGGACTTCTGAATTTTTCCCATTTCCGTCCGTATCGCTTGAAAAAAGTTTCCTTATCTTCTGCGGACAAGGATTCCCACAGCTCAGGAAGCACATCGTCCAACTGGTGGATGACGGACTGGAAACGGCCAATGTCATCCAAACGGCTTAAATCCCGTTTCATCCCGTCGATGGTGCCTTCTCCGTACGTCTTCCACATCTCTTTAGCGGAAACCCGATGAAGGGCTGCTTCTTTTTTGAACCACTCCACCAGCACTTCCAGCGGAATGAAGCCGTTGTGCTTTTCTCTTTCTTTGAAAATGCGCTCTTTGGAGAAATAAACCAGAGGAACCGGCTGTTCTTCCCCGCGGACCGCTCCAAAGGAATTGTCCAAAGAGGTCAAATGGATGCGCACATTCTCTTTTTCCTTTTGCAAGTACAGCAACAGATCAATGGCGGTGAGGCCGGTTCCGATAATGCCGACCGCAGCCCCCTCCGGAATCTGGGACAACTTTTTATGTACTGGATAAGGATGGTGGATGTAATTCAATTCTCCTTTGAGTTGATAAGGGTCGCTATACGGGAGATGCCCGATGCACAGATGAACGGCGTCCACCACCTGACGTTTCCGTCCATACACAACCGCAAACCGGTTGTTTTTTTCCATATGGATTTCATCGACTTTTTCTTCGTGGATCTCGGCATTGAGTTCATCCAGCAGATTATGCATCACCGTTCGCAAGTACTCGCCGTACAAGTTTCGCGGCACGTTTTTCCCGTATGGGTCTGTCCATTGGGTGTGGCGTTGCAGCCAACGGACGAAATGATCCGGGTCATCCGGCATGATGGACATCGTTTCGGGCGTCTGGTTAAGCAGCAACCCATCGTCATCTGTTTGATACGGCAGGCCGGTGCCAAATGTTTGGGCATCGCCGAACACAACCACTTCCATTTCCGGAATTTTTTTCTTCTGGCGTGCCATTTCACGCAAAACGCTGACTCCCGCCACGCCTGTACCGATTACCGCAACTTTCATCTTGTCAATCCCTTCCGTGTGATTTTCTCTATAATAACACACAGGGTCTCCGCCCTCTATTTCTAGGTACACATACTAAAAAAGCCGCAGAAACGCCAGCGGGAAAATTGCCGGTTCTGCGACTTTTCGTAGTTCGATGCTTATGCCATCTCTGCACTTGGAGCCAGGACGTTCACCGTGTCCACTCCGTCCAAGTCTTTGAGTTTTTCCGCCAGGCTCACTTGGCGTTCTTCGGAAGCTTTCACTTCATACACTAGCTCAAACGAGTTGGCCAGCAAGTTGTGGGCTTTGACGCGGCTCGTGTTGGAATAGTAAGCAACGGTGGCCGTGATGTTTTCCGCATCCGCCTGGCTGCCGCGGACTACGATGAGCATGGCGTCGGCGGCGACATGGTTTTTGCTGGACCAGATCATAAGTCCGGCAAGCAGCGCTGTTCCAAGGAAGCCCAGGAGAAACGCATGGCTTGCGGAAGCCAATCCGATGCCCATCGCCCAAAAGACAAAGCCGATGTCACGCGGATCTTTGATGTTGGTACGGAAACGAACCAGAGACAAGGAACCCAGCATCCCGAGGGACAGAGCTACGTTGGTTTGGATCAACTGCATCAAAATCGTGGAAACAATCGCCAGCATTACCAGCATGATGTTGTAGTTCTCGTCATAAGACATTTTCGTGTGCATCTTTCTGAACGTTCCGAACATCACCGCTGCCTGCAGCAGGGCGAATCCTAAACTGACGAGGATCATTCCCCAAGTGATGGTAGATGCCGGTTGTGTGTTTAGTTGGTTTAGTGAAAGTAATTGTGTCATTGTTTTTTCCTCCATTTATATGTTTATATTTTTTAGTTGTAAAATTTATTCAGCAACGCTCTTGACGAACCGAATTTGCTGATGGGGCATTTTTTTAAGTTGCATTTCTTCAAGACGTCTTGAACGTACGGGAACAAGTACTTTTCGTACTTCACTTCCAAAATTGTTTCGGTTAAGTCCGTCACCGTCGTGTAGTTCGGTTCTTCGGTGGTGAACAAGTCGAAATTGGTGTTTGTGTAGCGCAGCTCGTTGTCCAACGTAATCCGTGTATTGAACTGTGGGTGGGTGTAGGCCCGCCGCATGTATTCCACCATCGACACCGGCCGGTACCCCATCGTTGTACAGATGTGGTAGCCGAGTTCGGCCGTTTCGTCGTCGTACTTTTTCAACACTTCAAAATTCCCCTTCAGCATTTCCTGTGCATCTTCGCGGGAAACGATGACCGAATCTTTGATTTGACTGTGGGTCCATTTTTTTTGATTTCAAATTTGGCTGTTTTATCATGTGGCGAATAAGCCCGCAAGCGCACCCTCTTTTTGAAATCAAACTTGTGGACTTTTTCGACATAGTCCTGATTGTCCAACCCGTCGAAGTAGACGCTGCGGACGGGATAGCCGTTGTAGTCTCCATATGCATCTGGGATCAACAACGCATCCAGCGCTCTAATTAAGTACAATCGGTCTTCCAACCCGATCAAAAATTTTAATTCACTCCGAGAGACCGTCAAGTTGAGCGGACGTGCTTTTGTTTGTATTTGTTCCATACCCTTCTCCTCCATTTTTTGGCGATACTATAGATTACGGAGCATCGAGAAAAATTTCGGGGTCTTTGGAAACTTTTTTGTTTTTTTTATTCTGCCCGATCCATTCTTCTCTTTTCAAGAATACGGGTGTTCTCTTCTACTTTCGATTTGGACAACGGGCAGATGACCAACAAGGCCAATCCAGCAAGCAGGAATGCAAGCGCTGGAACCGCTGTCGAAACATTGTAAATGCCTTCCACTACTTCCGGCGTTTGAACTGCTACACCGGACTGGTAACTGATCAAAGACAGTGCCCAACCACCGGCGGCTCCGGCAAGGGACTGCCCGATTTTACGTGCGAAAGAATATACGGAGTAAACGGTACCATCTTGACGTTCGTGAGATTCCACTTCCACGTCATCAATGACATCGGTGATATTTGCCCAAATGACAGCGTTAAACATTCCAAAACCGGTATACGCCAAGGCGCTGAGTGTCATAAAGACATACATGTTGTCTGTTTTCAAGAAGAACAACAACCCGTATGCGGCTGCAGCGAAAAACATTGCGCCCGTTCCCAACTCTTTTTTCCCGAACTTACGGGCCAACATAGGGGCCAAAGGAACAGAAAAAAACAAGACGAGCAGCGGGTTGATGGTATTGATCAACGAAATGCCTTCTGCGCTTCCAAAAACGTTTGGATAAACGTAGTTGTTTATCGAGCTGATCATCAATTGTGCCAAAATCAAGAACAAGGCGCCAAACACAATTCCAATCATGGAGCGGTTTTTCAAGAGTGCTTTCATGGCGTCGCCAAACGACATCTTTTCACTGTCCTCTGCTGCATCGACCTGCACACGTTCCGTAGTCATTTTGTGGCACAAGATATAGAACAAAATGGCCAATACAGAAAATACGCCGGCGAGAATGGTGAATGTGGAATCTGTTTTAACTACGTCCTGCCCTGCTGCTGTAGATTCAAAGACCACCAATGGAACAACTGCTCCAATAATCAAACTGGCCACTGTCGCTCCGATTGTCCGGAAGATGGACAATTGTGTGCGTTGGTTTGGATTACTGGTAACCGCTGAAGCCATGGAACCGTATGGAATATTGATGGCGGTATACATGATACTGCCCCACAAAATATAAGTAGCGTACATATAGACTACTTTCATCGTCATCGATGCATCCTGCATCCCGGTTTGATACATCAAAAAGCTGGCCAATGCAACCGGACCTGCGATGCGGCGAATCCAAGGTTTGAACTTTCCTTCAGCTGTTGTTTACGAACGGTCCACGATTCGTCCCATCGTGATATCTGTGAAGGCGTCTACAAAACGGGCCACTAAGAAAAGTGTTCCGACTGCTCCACCTGGGATTCCCAATACATCCGTGTAAAACAACATCAAGAACATGCTTTGGAAAATAAACGTCATATCGTTCGCCAAGTCTCCGAACATGTACCCCAATTTATCCCGCATCCCAAAAGGACGGGTTGTTTCTTGTGTTCTTGTTTCTGTGCTGTCATATGATGCCATCTTAAAACTCCTAACTATGGATTATGATATCGACTTCAAAAAGGTTGTTGCCGTTTTTTACTTACTGCTACTCTGGCGAATGCGCGAACTTAAAAGCATCCTCCTCCTTTAATCATTTTTTCACGATGTAAAACGCTTACTATATTTGTGAAATATTATTCGTTAGTTCGGAAACCTTTATATCCCTACATAAAATCGCCTTCATATTGTTCAAGAGGAATATGGCATTTTTTTGACAAATGAGAAGTTTTTAACAAGCATGAGCAACTTTAAAATAAAACACACCTCATTCTCCTCGCTTTGAAGAGAACAGGGTGTGATTTTGTGTCTTATTTGACTGATTCCAAAAAACGGTCAACCGTGATCACCGCTCGTTGGTGAGTTCCTTCCCCTATAAGACGACCGTCCGCACGGGCTTCCACATGGAATGTCAAAGTTTTCTCACTGGACGCTGTCAGCGTGGCGGTGAGTTCCACTTCTTTCCCAACGTCTGTGGATGTCAGGTGCTTGATATCCACCGCGGTCCCCACCGTTGTTTGAACGTCATCCAGTTCGTTTTCCACTGCTTTCCAAGCCGTATGTTCCATATAAGCGATCATATGTGGAGTGGAGAGTACAGGAAGTCCACCGGAACCGACCGATTGCGCCGTCTCTGTTTCTTTCACTGTAAACGTTAGAGTCGATGTTGTCGTCATGCTGCACCTCCTTTTTCTCTATTTTAACATAGTGAACAATCCGTTCAGTTGATACGCTTTTCCTTCTTTTCGTGCCGAGTGCAGCCGGTCGCTCGTGTAGGTGGATTCGCGGCACACGTCCATCTGTTCATCCTTGATGCCGGCCTCCCGTAAGATGGATACATTGGCGTCCGTCATGCTTAATCGAAACTTCTCTCCATCGGGTTTGAAGTATGTATCGCGATGTTTAAACCCGCTGAATGCTTCATATACTTTCGGTCCGACTTCATAGTTGGCTTGGTCGATGGACGGTCCGACGAACACGAGGAGTTCTTCTCTTTTCGTCCCGAATTCACGTTCCATTTTTTCCATGGCTGCCACAGCTATCCGCTGGACCGTTCCGCGCCATCCTGAATGCACACTGGCATGAACTCGATGGATGGGATCAAAGAAAACAATGGGTGTACAGTCCGCATATTTGATCAATAGTGCGATGCCTTCTTTGTCGGTCATCAAGCCGTCTGTCCCCTTGAATGTCCGCCCAAACGCAAACTCTTCTCCATTCACACCGTCACAATATTCCACGTTCGCGCCGTGTGCTTGCTGGCCCGTATAAATTTTTTGCGGGGAAACGCCCAGATGTTTGACGAGTTTTTCAACATCCTCCACCACTTTTTTACCGGCAGTTTGGTAACGGAAGTTGTAATCCATTCCCGCCACGTATGTAATCAATCCGTGTTCTTCTAATAACGATGAATGCATGGGATTCATCTCCTTTTTCGTTGGTTTTCGCGTTTCATTATAGCACAGGCGGTATATAGGAAAAACGACTTCCGTTTTGAAACAAGAAGTCGTCGGATTATCATCATCTTTCCTATGTACGTTTCTCACCGATAGAGTTCAATCCCTTTTTCCGTGTCCTTTACTTGAATGTCCTTGGGCTGCTTGCTGAGCAGATAGAGATAGTAGAAATCCCCGACGCACCCTGCTGCGTGAATGGAAGCCAGCATGACAAACAATACCTTACTTAGTGCCTCGGCAATGAAAAGGGCGAGCAACAGCAATGTAATGAGGACAAACGGGGCTGCTGCTATCCATATGTATTGGTTTCTTGGATAATACGAGTCCGAGCTTGTGGCGTAAGCCATCCCGTTTTTGAAACCGAATTCTACTTTCTTTTCAGGTTGGTAGAGCTTGAAAAACAATCCATGGATCAATTCGTGAATGACCAGCAATCCCAGCAAAGCGATACTTCCGATAAATAACTCTACAATGGTCATTTCCGTAACATTCATTCCTTGGATCCAATAAGCGAGTACTTCAAACAAGGCAAAAAAGAGAATCCATAGACCTAAACTGGTGAGATTGAGCCGCCAAATCATCTTTTTATCTTCTATAATGTTGACTTCTTTTATCAGTTTCATTGACTGCCTCCTTTTCCTCAGTTTATCACACCAAACAAAAGAGAGCGGGACAAAATGCGTTTAGACCCGAACCACTGGAGCGAATAAGCGGATGAGGGGCGAAGCCCCTCGAGCATTATTCGTGAAGTGGACGTCGGGTCTATATTTTGGAGCGCATTTTCGCTGGCCTATTCGGAAACGCAGAAGAGGCTGGGACTTTTGTCCCAGCCTCCTATTCATTATCCGCGGACTGTTTTCAACGCTTTGCTCCAAGCAACCGTTGTTTCCACAACACTTTGGATGGTTGGGTTGTGGACGTCAGATGGGCGGAACGTGCTCATTTCTTCGAAGTCAGTGAACAAACTGAATGCTCCGAACGGTCCTACAACTGCTGTGTTGAAGTTGGACAACACGTTGCGCAATGCAAAGTTTGCCGCCACTCCCAGAGTTGAGCCGTAAGATACAATCCCTGCAGCTTTGTTTGCCATCTCAGGCGCCAAGTAAGAAAGCGCGTTTTGCAAAGATGGAGAAATGTTTTTGTTGTATTCAGGTGTCACAAAGATGAACCCGTCCAAAGAGTCCATTTTGTCAGACCATGGTTTCGCTTCTGGTGCGTCGAATTGTTTCAATCCCATTGCCGGCGGAACGTTTTCGTTCAATTCTGGCAAGTTGAAGTCTTTGATGTCCACGATTTCGAATTCTGCGCCTTCCACGTTCAAGCTTTTCGCTTTTTCCAACAAGTATTCTGCTACTTGTGTGTTGACGCGTGCGTCACGAGTGCTTCCTGTTACGATACCAATTTTGACCATTTAGACAGCCTCCTGTGATGTTGTTTTTGCGTTTCACTAACATTTAGTAAGTGCCTTACATGTCATAGTATACGAGAAGTTGACTTAATTGAAAACCACCATTATTATGAAAGTGTTGCTTATACAACACTTTTCAAAAAACGTTGTTTATTGTATTTAACCAAAAAAGATTGGGGACTGCCACATGGAGCAAACGAAAACAGATCCACGTACACGCCGCACGAGAAAGTTGATCATCGACTCCTTTCTCGCCCTTTCAAGTAAATACGAGTTTCATGAAATCAGTGTGAAAGACATCACGGAAGAAGCTATGATTAACCGGGCGACTTTCTACAATCACTTCATAGATAAGTATGACTTATTGGAACAAGTGATTTCCGAACGCTTGCAATTCAACTTGAGATGCGAAGTCAAAAGCCAAAACCTCTCCATCAAGACTACGATTGAAGAAGTTTTTCTGTCTTTGGCGGACTTTGCACAAACCGTCGACCACTATTGCAGCACCACAAATGAAAAAGATACGGTGGAACGGATTTTGCACGCGGAACTCACCCATCTCTTTTCGTCTATGTTGATGGAGCACACGGTTTTAAGTGACATCCAATTGATCAAACGTGTGGCGAACATGTTGTCGCACACCTTATACGGTATGAGCGAAGATTGGCTAAAACAAAATCAAAACATCCCTCCAAAAGAATACATCGAATCGGTGATGCCATTTCTTTTGAACGGTTTGAAGCACTAATTTTACTTTTGGCTGTGTCCCCTCTTGTTTTATTACAGACCTTTGATTTCATAAATAGAAAGCAGGGATAGAATGGCTGGAATCAAGAAAACCAATGTGATGCGCCTGTTGGAACAGCACGGCGTCGATTATGAAGAACATCATTACTTTGGTGACGATGTCGCAAACGGCGTGGACGTCGCGCAAAAAATGGGCAACGACCCCAACCAGCAGTTCAAAACGCTGGTGACGGAGGGCAAGTCCAAAGAACATTATGTATTCGTGGTTCCGGTGAACTCCGAATTGGATTTGAAAAAAGCCGCCAAAGCCGTCGGTGAAAAAAGCATCGGCATGATCAAAGAGAAAGAACTCTTGCCGCTGACCGGTTACCGTCACGGAGGGTGTTCCCCCATCGGCATGAAGAAAGACTTCAAAACCACGGTGCACCAATCCGCCACTGCGTTTGACACCATCATTTTCAGTGCCGGGAAAGTCGGTGTTTCCGTGGAAATTGCACCGCATGATTTGGAAAAGTTGATCGATGTGCAATTTGCGGATGTGGCAAAAGCGTAAACAACGCCCACTTTTCCGTGAAACTTCCCGTCACGGAAGAGCGACGCTGCCGACAGTCTCCACTCTTCCGTGAGAAGCCGCTTCATGGAAAAGTGGCCATCTTTCTTCCATCAAAAAAGCTGAACTCCTCATGTAACTGAAGAGTTCAGCTTTTTTTGTCATTCCAAGTAAAAATAAATGTCCGCTTTTCCTTCCTGCGGGGTGTGGTTGTACCCATGGGTGTTCAGCCCGCCGATGACAAATCCCTGTTTCAAATAAAATTTGCAGGCGGCCAAATTGTTGTCCTGCCCGATAGTAAATACCCCCGCATACCCTCGTTTTTTCGCTTCTTCCAGTCCTCTGGTGATCAATTCTCCTGCGATACCGTGTTTGCGGTAAGCTTTGTTGACTTTCAAGTCGTGTAAGTACATGTATTTCGCCCATTCGTTTTGATAAACTGCCAGCCCCACACAGATTTCTCCGTCATACGCACCGATCGCAAAACCATCTCGATTGATTTGATCCACATCATACGCTTCCTCGGGAAAGGTCATCGTGGTCGTTTCATCAAACAGTTCTGTCGTGTAACTCCATTCATCCTCTATCCGGTTCACCACCATCCGTCCGAAAATGTTGAACGGTTCATTGGGCAGGCGCAACTCTTGCGCCGTTTCTTTGGTGATAAATTTATAAGTAATAGTATTCAATTGGCCTCCTCCTTCTCATTCTGTTTCATTATACTTGTTTTCAGCTCATTATTGTGGACAAAAAACACCCCAGCCTGTGCTAGAGTGTTTTGATCGGATGAAAATGATTCCGATAATATTCCGTCGTTTGGAAAACTGTGGAAGAAATCAATCCATCTTCGTATTGAATCATCGCTGGATTGGGTGATTCCTCATAAGCTGCCCCAAAAACGGTTGCTTCATACCTTCTTTCCTTCAACGCGGCAGTCAACGCCATCCATGCGCGCGACAGGTGTTCGATGGAAGTGACGGCACAGATAGTGGAAAAGCGGCCACTTTCGATATAGTCCATAAATTCCAGTACGTTTCCGACGGTGTCTTTGGCGTATGGGAGAGTGATGAGCCGGTTTTCCTCAATTTCTGCTTTCAAGAGGTACTTCTTCATCTCGACCGCTTCACAATAAGAATTTTGGACCGCCCCTCCGCTGAGCAGAATGGTCGCTTGGGGGTGTTTTTGTGCCAGGTCAATGGTTTTCAATAAGCGTTTCTCCAACCGGTCCGTCATGGAACCATCGTCATTGAGAACATAGCCGTATACACACAAAAGGTCCAGCGGCTGGTCTATTTCAGGAAATGAACGCCTCTTGTTGGATTCAATGAATTCCACAATCCGGTTTACCCGTTCATATTCTTTCGGGGCAAGGTTTTTGAGCTTGGCTTCGTAAAACGCCTGCTCGTGTGAATCCCCCGAGGAAAGGTGATACAGAATGACCATCGTCCGTGCGGCCAGCAGGTTTTGCGGTTCATACTGAAGGGCGGTTTCCACGGTCAAAACAGCCTCTTCATATGCATGGAATGCGGCCAGGACCTCTCCTTTCAAGAGTACAGCGGGCACCACCCCTCTGTCTTCAGCGATGTATTGATCCAGCAACGTCAACGCGTCGCGGTACCGCCAATTTTTCAACAGATACAGGACTTCATTGAATTCTGTTTTCTTTTCGAAGTGGCTTCCAATATATGGAATCAACGCTTCCCGGTTTAAATCCCCCGGGTCGTTCTCGATCACAACGTCTCGAGCATTCTTTTGTTTTCCCATCTTTTCACGGTAATCGGACAAGAAATTGGGCCAATCGGTTTGGATGACGTCCACTCCCTTTTCGAGAAACAATGCCCACTTGCTTTCGTCAAACAGCGCAGCGTCATCATCCAGTCCGCCAAACAGATGGAAGCTGCTTCCCAATTTCTCTGCGTTTGCCACAACGAACAGATCCATTTGATGGAGTTGATTGATTAAACGGCGGTCCAAAAGATCGGAATCCAAGTCAGGCACCACGAGTTCCACGCCGATGACGTGAATATCCGGATACATCAACAAGACATCCAGCTCTGCCTTGTCTTTGACGATTGGAATATACAAGAATCCGGCACCGTTTTTAGAAAAGCTCTCTAAATATTCTTTTTTTACCGGTGACTTCAACACCAACTGCCCGCTTTTTCCGGACTCCTCCAGAATACGGAAGAATTCCGGGTCTTCCCAATATTTCCACGACCGGTCCAAGTTCACCAGGCCGTGTTCAGGCAGCCAGTTCAGGAATTCGTGCAGTTTGTTGACTTTGTAGCCCGAATTTGTGTCGAGGGAATTCTTCACTTCAATGGCGTCCACTTCCGCAGACGTCAGTTCATGAAAGTTTTCCGTCCGCGACAGCAGCCGGGGTTCGCCGCCGTCGTGGAACAGATAGTATTGATGGTCAGCGGTGCGGCAGACATCCACCTCCACAATGTCGGCACCTGCTTTGAATGCCAATAAAGAAGATTCAATGGTGTTTTCGATGATGTTGCCTCCCCAAAACCCTCTGTGAGACATAATAAGGAATGGGGTGTTTTTCAATGTCTCCAAAAATGCATTGCGTCTCATCCGTTATCCCCCACTGCTGGTTTTCCTGGTGCCACTTGTGACATTTCTGTTTCTGTCAGCGGCGTTTTCAGTGTTTTTTTCGTCTTCTTGATGCCGCTTCTTCTTTCACCGGCCTGTGAACCGCGGCCGTATATCAAGTAGAACATGACCGAACTGACGGCCATCAAAATCACCGAATACACCAAGTTGACCGCAGCGGCATTGATGTTTGTCGTTGCGTCCGCGTTGGATCGAATGGCAATTCCCATGGTTGGATACGCCGAATGGTACAAGAACGCCGATAAGTCATAATCTGCCAAGTACGTATTGAAATTGAGCGCCACCAGCGCCAATGCGGTTGGAAGCAGTGCTGGAAGAATGATTTGCAAAAACGTACGGATGGAAGAAGCACCCAAAATTCGTGACGCGTCTTCCAAGTAGTCATCGAACGAATAGTAGGCCCCTTTGATGTACCGCAAAGTCGACGGCAGCATCATGATCATATACGTCAGCGGCAGGATCCAGACGCTACCCACCACACTGTTTCCGAACAACAGGGAAGACGGCGCATCGTACGCCAAAATCAATCCCAACGCAATCATCAATGCCGGCAGCAGCCACGGAATGTAGAACAAGTATTCCATCGTCTGTGCCAGCTTGCTGTTTCGGTTCTTCATGACGATTCGTGCCACCAAGGTCATAAACAAAACAGCCAGGACAGCGGCAATGCCGGAATACCCGATGCTGGTCAACAGCGGGCCATAACTGTTGCGGTCCGCCAAGATATTGATGTAGTTGTCCAACGTGAAGTACTCCCAGGACAAAATTGACTGCGAAATGCCTTGCAAATTCATGAACGAGAACAATACAACCAAAACCAACGGCGTAGTATAAATAAAAAACAGAATATAAGACACCGCGTGAACGAGGCCGTTCACCACTGGATGGGTAATTTTTTGCTTGGTGACACGGGTTTTTGTTTTGGAGATGGACATGTAGTTGCCTTTTTTCTCATTTTTTGTCATCACCACCAAGAATACAATCTGCGCGATGCCTAAAATCATAGACAGCAGTGCAGCCAAGTCACGGGAAGTCGGGCGCTGGGTGAAGGTTAAAATCAAAGGCGAAATCGTTTCAAAGTCGCCTCCCACCATGATTGGCGCCGCCATCGCACCGAGTCCCAACTGGAACGTCATGATCACCAACGTAATCAAAATCGGCTTAAGTGTTGGGAATACAACGTCTTTCAACACCTGCCCTTGATTGCTGCCCAAGTTTTTGGCTGCTTCAATGGTATTGTTATCCAACCCTTTCACACCGTTCCGCAAGAACAGCATATGGTTCGTCGTACAGGCAAACGTCATGACAAAGACAACGGCCGGAAAGCCTGTGAACCAATTAGGATCCATGTTTGGGAAAACCTGCAGCAACAGTTTGGTCAAAAGTCCGCTGTCGCCGTACACATACAGGTATCCGTTGTTCAAGACCATTCCGCTGAAAACGAATGTCGACATGAAACCCAAACGCAAAAGGTTGGCGCCTTTAATGTCAAAGTATTCTGTCACCAGTACGATGAAGGTGCCCACCGCATTGACGGTGAACGTCAACACCGCCGCCAGTAGAAAAGAATTCAGTACCGATTGGATGGCGCGGTCGGATTTAGACAACCGTTCAAAGGCGGAAAAACTCAACTGACCATCCGCCCAAAAAGTGTCAATAAGGACCGTCACGTTTGGCAGCAGAAGAAACATGAAGATAAACCAGCCGATGAACAGGCAGAACGCCAAAAACGGCACCCTGGACAAGAAATTCGCTTCTTTGAATTGATTCCACTTAGGGATGCTCATCGTTATGCCCCCTTATATTCCAATATGTCTTTCGGGTCAATGTAAACCGTCAGTTCTTTCCCGGACTCAACCGCAGCTGTTCCATCTTCTTTGACCATGATTTTCAGTGTCGTATCGCTGAACTGACAGCTGTACGTGGTAAAGGTGCCGTAAAACACTTCGTCCAACACGTGCACCTTCACCGGAACCGCATCGCTTCCTTCCGGCGCCCAAAGCTTGATCTTCTCTTCCCGGATGTAATGCTGGGCGTCCAAGTCGAACCGGCGTGCCGGCGAATGGTCGTTGAGGTAACTCACCAACGGCTTGCCCAAAAAGTTGGCTTCTCCGATGAAGTTACAGACAAATTCCGTTGCGGACCGGTCATAGATTTCTCTCGGTGTGCCGATTTGTTCAATTTTCCCATTGTTGAAGACGGCGATGTGATCGGAAATTTCCAACGCTTCGTCTTGGTCATGGGTCACGTAGATGGCGGTCATCCCGTTTTCGCGCTGGATCCGTTTCAACTCGGCACGCAACTGTTTTCTCAGTTTGGCATCCAAGTTGGAGAGCGGTTCGTCAAACAACACCGTACTCGGCTTTTTCGCCAATGCCCGTGCGATGGCGACCCGTTGCTGTTGGCCGCCGGATAAGTCCGACACGTTTTTTTGCAGTTGCTCGTTGTTGAGTTCCACCAATTGGGCCAATTCATACACAAGGTCGTGGATTTTGTTTTTCGGATGTTTTTCGATTTTCAATCCATAGGCAATGTTGTCGTACACGGTCATCGTCGGGAACAATGCGTACGATTGGAAGATCATCCCCAGCCCTCTCTTTTCAACCGGTGTGGGGATGATGTTCTTCCCGTTGAGTTCGATGCTGCCTTTGCTTGGCTTGATGAACCCGGCAATCGAGCGCAAGGTGGTCGTCTTTCCGCATCCGGAAGGTCCCAACAAAGTGAAAAACTCTCCTTCTTTCACTTCAAAATTGACGTTGTCGATGGCGGTAAAGTCATCGTATTTCACTTGCAGGTCTTTTATTTCTATCATCTTTATTTCTCCTCAATCGTATAAGTAAATGCCAAAAAGCGAAATAAGTGACTATTTCGCTTTGGGCTGATTCCATTAAGGCATCAATTCTAATTCAACTTTTTCCATCCAGGCGTTCAAGTTTTCTTGAACAAAATTCCAGTCAATGTCCATCGGTGTGGTGGCATTAGCGATTTCCTGCAGTCTTTCAGGCGCGCTGTCAAAAGCGGCTTCGTTTACCGGCACCCCGCCGAACTCTTCCACAAATCCAGCTTGAATGTCCTCGCTTCCGAACCATTCAACGAATTCTTCCGCTTTGGAGTAGTCGTGGTCTTCCCCTTTGTTGATGATTCCGATTTGTTCCCGCATCGTCACAACGCCTTGTTCCGGATTGACCGGTTCGATCGTGATGCCGTACTCTTCTTCTACATTTGGAATCCCGCCGGAGAAGTGGTAACCCACCGGCACCGACCCATCTTTGAAGGTTTGCCACTTGTCTTCGCCTTCAGCAAGCATGTACCCGTTCGCCAAGTATTTCTCTACCTCATCCCAACCTTCTTGCGCGATGCCAAGCTCGCCGTTTTCATCCACGTATTGCAGGAGAATGCTCAAAATCGCTTTTTGGTTGGTTCCGCCGCCTAACTCGTTCGGCACCAAATATTGCCCGGCAATGTCTGGATTGTTTCCGAGGTCCTGCCAATTGTTTGGTGCTTCTTCCGCACTGACGTGTTCCGGATTGTGAATCATGAAGATCCGTTGTTCCACTAGCGGATGGAAATATCCGTCTCCTATATTGGCTTCTCCTGGAATCTCACTGATCCACTCCGGTTCAAATTCAACCAGCAAACCTTCATTTTTCAATTGGAAGAACATCGCTTCGTCCATCCCGAATGCGACGTCTGCTTGTGGAGCATTTTTTTCCGCCAGCAAGCGGTTCAAAATATCCCCGCCTCCTGCGTCTACATATTCAACGTCAAAGTCGGCTTCTTTCGCCTGTTCATCGATCCATTCTTGTCTGCCGTCCGCCAGTGAGTTGGAATACACTAAAATGGTGTCGTCCCCGCCGTTTTCCCCAGCTGCTCCAGCAGTATCTGCACTTTCGCCGGAAGCACATCCGGCCAACGTTGCGATAGAAGCTGCAGACAGTAACCCTAAAGCCCATTTCTTTTTCATCCCGTAAGATTCTCCTTTTTGTGTTGTTCTTTGTTGTCGACTTCATCGTAGCAAACATATGTAAGCCTTTCGTTTGCTTTATGTAAAAGATGGTTTAGTTCCTGTTAAAAAATTGCTTTTCAGCCGGCCGAAAACAAAAGTGTTTCCCTTCCTACCTGTGCGAATTTAGAGAAATTATCCTTGTGGTTCCAAGGTTTTCTTACTACAATAGGTAAGTTAATGTTTGATAGAAAGGATCGTTTCATGAATACAAAGCAAGTTTTTATTGTTGGTTTTATGCTCTTTGCCATGTTCTTCGGGGCAGGCAATTTGATTTTCCCTCCTGCCTTAGGGTTTGAGGCAGGCGATCACTTCTGGCTGGCTATACTCGGATTCGCTTTGACCGGTGTAGGGCTGCCTTTGTTGAGTATGATCGTCGGTTCGATTTCAGAAGGCGGCTACCGGGAGTCGTTGAAACACATCCATCCGTTCTTCTCCATTGGACTGTTGATGGTCATTTACCTGACAATCGGACCATTTTTTGCCATTCCACGGACTGCCACAACTGCATACGAGATGGGCATCGTTCCCTTCCTTTCCAGTCCGTCTGATATCACATTGTTTCTCTTCACCATCGGTTTCTTTGCTTTGGTGCTGTGGATTGCTCTCAGCCCGGCGGATTTATCTGACACAATCGGAAAGTTTTTAACGCCGACTCTGTTGGTGACGATCATTGCTTTGATTGTCCGCGCATTTTTCCTGTACTTTTCAAATGAACCGCAGATGGTCCATCCGACTTTCAATGCAGATGCTCCTTTTGCCACAGGCTTCCTTGAAGGGTATCTGACAATGGATGCCATCGCAGCCATCGCTTTTTCTATTGTTGTGCTGAATTCCATCCGCAGCATCCGGTAACCGGATGGATACGGTAGCCATAGTCAGAAGACACGTAGCCTTGAGCCGGCCAAATGAACGGTTCCGAAGCGTCTGTATGGGAGCTTGGATCGGTGACCACTGCAGTGTCTTGCTCGGTTTCGATATCGTCTTGTGGCTCAACAATGTCTTCAGAAACGATGACATCCTCGACATCCAGTTCTTCTTCTGGTTCGACTTCCTCCACTTCACTATTTTCTTCCGGTACAACCACATCCGCAACCGGCTCGTCTTCTACTGGTTCTTCCACGGGCAGTTCGGATTCTTCAGTTGGTGCAGGCGCCTCCTCTACAACTTCTTCTTCAAACGGGGTTTCTTCTGGAGTCTCTTCTTGAGAAGATTCTTCTTGTGCAGGTTCTTCTGGGAGTTCTTCTTCAACAGGAATTTCCTCTGCTGTTTCTTCCTCGACAGGCTCTTCTTCTGTTGGAAGGTCTTCCTCGGTTGTTGGTTCTTCTTCTACAATCGGTTCTTCTGGAAGCTCCTCTGCTTCTGGAGTCTCTTCGACTGGTTCACTTGGTTCTAGTTCTGTTTCTTCCTCTTCAACAGCGTCTTCTGATTCAATCTCCTCAGACTGAGCTTCTTCTTCAGGAGCTACTTCTTTTGCGTCTGGCTCTTCTTCAGCTGATTCACTTGGTGTTTCTTCTTCGACTTCTTCTTCCGGTTCTGTTTCTTCTACCTCTGTTTCAGGTTCAGCTTCTTCTGGAGCCGGTTCTTCTACGTCTGGCTCTTCTTCAACTGGAACTTCCGCTTCCGCTTCTTCAGTTACATCTTCTTCCACAACTGGTTCTTCTGCCGGAACCTCTTCTTCAACAATCGGCTCTTCCGCGGATTCAACTTCAGGCTCTGGCTCAGCAGCGGGTTCTTCCACAACCGGCGCAGCAGCTTCTTCTTGAACCACCTGCTCTACAGCCGGACGGGTTTCTTTTGATTCGGACAATACACCCTCCAAATAATCGTTGGCAAAAATCAGATCCGGATTCCAAATGTCGTTGACTTGAGCCAACTCATTGACTGAAATTCCTGTTGCCTGACTCAAAGCCCACAACGTGTCTCCCCATTGGATATGATAGGAAAGGTTGTCAGCAGACTGCTGTGTCTCCACTTCTTCTTTCACTTCACTGACCTTATTGGCACGCCATGGAGAGACCTTTCTTTCTTCTTTATGTACAGCTGTTGCTTCTTCAGTTTCCGTCGCCTTTTCATTGGCATCCGCATAAAATCCTCCGGCTCCAACCAGCACCGCTGCAGCCACCACTACCCATTTCTTTTTCACTTTGCGCAACTGTTTCTTCGTCACTTTCTCTACATCATTTCTACTCATTTAAGTCAGAAACCTCTTTTCTTGATGATTAAGATTGTACAAGTGTCAGTATACGCATTGTCAGTATTAAAACGCACGTTTTTCTTTAAGTCTTAATATACTTGTAACCGAACCTATTTAATAACGCTCATTTTGTAATAAAAATACACAAAAAAGAACGTTTCATGTTCGAAACGTTCTTCCCAAATCATCTGAATTTACAGTTTTTGAGACAATTTAACCACCGAAGCAATATTGGCCGCTGTGCTGGTCAAATTTTCATACCCATTTTTCAGCAGTGCATCAAGTGGGGACAATTCAGGGATGATACTGAAAACGGCATGGATTCCTTCATCGTGAACCGTGTCATACCCTGAGGAAAGAGATCCTGCAATGGCAATCACCGGCACATCGTATTTTTTAGCGACTTTTGCTACCGCCACAGGAGTTTTCCCATAAATGGTTTGATGGTTGATTCCGCCCTCTCCTGTAATCACCAGATCCGCTTCTTTGATGGTTTCTTCCAAGTCCAGCAGGTCTGCCAGCAAGTCTCCTCCTCTTTGCAGTTCCGCATCCAAGAAAGCCATCAATCCAGCACCGAGACCACCCGCTGCTCCAGCACCCGGAACGTGTTCAATCTCTTTGCCCACGGCTTTTTTAACCATTTTCGCATAATGAGCCAAATACCCATCCAGCTGCTCAATTTGTTCTTCGGTTCCGCCTTTTTGCGGTCCATACACATAAGAAGCGCCATTCTTTCCGGTCAATGGATTGTCCACATCGCAAGCGACTTTGATGGTGACTTCTTTGATCCGCGGATGCAGCCCGCTGATGTCGATGGAGTGAAGGTCACCCAATCCTTCTCCGGTTGGCGCAATCGAGCGGCCGTCTTTGTCGAGCAGCTTTCCGCCCAAACTCATCACCATGCCAGCTCCGCCGTCGTTCGTGGCGCTGCCTCCGATTCCAACCAAAATCTCTTTCACGCCTTCATCCAATGCGTCTTTGATCAATTCCCCAAAACCTAACGTGGTAGTGTGCAAAGGATTCCGGTTTTCTTTCGCTACTTTTTCCAATCCAGAAGAAGCGGCCATTTCAATGACGGCCAGCTGTTTGTCTCCTGACAAACCATAAAACGCTTCAACAGGTTCGTGCAACGGACCGGTGACGGTCAACTTTTTGACGGAGCCGCCTGTAGCGTCTACGATGGACTGGACCGTCCCCTCCCCGCCGTCTGCCATAGGTATTTTAGTATATGTTTCATCGGGCATTACCGATTTAAACCCGCTTTCAATTGCTTCTGCGGCTTCCAATGCTGTCAAACTTTCTTTGAATGAGTCCGGGGCAATGACGATATGCATGTTTTCATCCCTTTCTGTTTTAACCAATTCCAAATACGCCATACAACAATACCGATACAATGGTGATGAATAATCCAATCAACGATTCATAAGGAATCAGTTTCAAACGTTCTTTGAAATCCATCGTGACGCTGCCGCCTGTGGCATGGAAGAAACTCCCGTGAGGCATATGGTCCAAAACCGTCGACCCGGCATGGATCATGGCTGCTCCTCCTAATGAACTGAATCCCGAATTCATGAGAGTTGTACTGAATACGGAACTTGCGACAATCGATCCGGATGTAGTGGATGCTGTTGCCCCAGACATCACAATGCCTGAAATAGGAGCAAGTAAGTAAATAGGCAGTCCTAAACTGGTGATGCCTTGCAGCAATACATCCCCCAACGTTGAGTTAGTGATGATTCCCGCGATGGTTCCGGTTCCGATCAGCAGCACAGCAACTCCTGACATTTTGCTAAGACCAAACGATATTTGATCAATGATGCCAGCCGCTTTTCCCATAATGATGGATCCCACTACTCCTCCGACAGGAAGTGCCACCATTGGATCAATTACAATACCAGCAAGTGGTCTTAGTGCTAAGAGAATGACTGCAACCAATGGCCCAGAAATGGACGTTAAAAATGAAGGCAAATCCTTTTGTATTCCTGTTGGTTCATCCACTTCTTCATTAGTAATGGCTGTTCCTTTTCCAGCAATGCGTCTGGCAAGGAAATAAGTCACCACTAACGCAGCAATCCCTGGAACAATTCCTGCCATCATGACGGAAGTCAATGGCAATTCAAATGCATCAGAAACGGCAATGGTGTTGGGGTTCGGAGACATAATGTTTCCCGCTTTGCCTCCTCCAATCATGGCCAGTAAAATTGCGGGTCTGCTGATGGATGCATTTTTTGCAATAACTAAGGCAATTGGTGCCACTGTAATTACTGCAATATCGATAAAGACCCCAACAGCTGTCAGCAACAGTGTGGCCACAGCTAAAGCCAGCAACGCCCTTGTCTCGCCGATTTTTCGTATGATGGTTTGCGCAATCGATTCGGCCGCTCCCGTTTCAATCAACACTCCGGCCAGAATCCCCGCAGCCAATATCCTCAAAATGGAGGTCATCATACCTTGCGCCCCGCCGATCATAAGGTCCACTGTCTCAGTCAATGTGGCTCCTCCGACCACCCCGCCGACAATCGACCCAATCAGCAGCCCATAAACGGGCGGTGTTTTCTTAAATATCAAGACAATCGCTACTGTCAATCCCAGCAGCGCACCCAATGCGGTGACTTGCACTTCCATTTGTTTTCCTCCTCGTAATTTTATTTCTAACTTTAGTGTACAGCGGTTTGAATTCGCTTCCTATATTCTGCAGAACGATTTGAACGCGTTTTCCCCTCTTGAAAATTGTTCCGTAGAACAATTACAATATATAAAAACACTTAAGGAAAGGGATAACATATGGAATTATCACCAGCGATTGCTCAAGAAATTGTTATGCAGATGAAAACCATCATACAGCAAGAAATCAATTTCATGAACAACCAAGCCCTTATCATCGCCAGCACCGATTCCAGCCGTATTGGCAATTGGCATGGCGGGGCCGCAAAAGTTCTTCAAACACACCAATTCTTGATTATTGAAACAGATCAGTCTTATAAAGGCAGTAAAAAAGGAATCAATATACCTGTTTTCTTCGAAGACAAAGTCATCGGTGTGATCGGAATCACAGGCGAAAAAGAAGAAGTTCAGCGCTACGGAGAAATCATCAAAAAAATGACAGAAATCTTAATCAAAGAAGATTACTTAAAAGATATCACTTTCAGAAAAAGAGACCGCTCGAAGTACATTATCGAAAGTCTCTTGAATAAACCTCAAGTGCAGTCTAAAGAAGATTGGGCAAACGAAGCGCTCAATTATGACTATTCCATTCCTCATACGGCAGTTGTAGGAAAAAGTGCACAAAAAATGCCCATTCATGAATACAACATAGTGAGCATTATTGAATCCAGCTTATCTTTTTTGGAAAATGATCATCTATACGCAATTATTGAAGACAACATTTATATCCTTTTCAACGAGAAAAATCCGGCTATCATACGAAACTACTTGAAGTTTCTAGGACAAGAAATATTGAATAAAACGAAAGTAACTTTTCATTTCGGAATCGGTTTAACTGGAACTTCTGAAGCAGAGGCAAGAGACTCTTTTTCCAAAGCTATAGATGCTGCTGACTGGGCAGTCACTCATACTAAAAACATGCTGGAATTTTATGAGAACATGGATATTGGCGTACTTATTTCATCCCTGCCTGAAAAAGAGGCTGGCTATTATTCACATAAGATTCTTTCTTCCATACCAAAAGAAGAATTTCAGGATTTGCAGTCGGTCTTCTTCGCATATGGAAAAAACAATAAAAGTATGAAGAAATCAGCGAACGATTTGTTTCTTCACAAAAATACATTTCAATACCGCTTGAATAAAATTCATTCGTATACCGGATACGATCCCAAGCAATTATTTGACTACATGGTCCTCTATTTTGCTTTCATGCTACACAGTGAATAAAAAACAGCGGACCGCTCCAATAAGCGATCCGCTGTTTCCAATTCAGTTTCCCCATTCACGCGGGTTTTTGCGCCACTCTTCCAACAGCGCGCGTTCCTCTTCCGTGATGGTTTTTCGTTTCAAAGATTCTTCAATCAAAGCTTGGTAATTCGACAATGTGTGCAGTTCAAAGCCCGCTTCAGCAAAATTTGTGTCGGCGGCTTCCAGCTGGTAGCTGAAAATAGCGGCACAGCCCAAAACCTCTCCATCAGTTTCCTGGACGGCTTGAGCGGCTTCGATGACGCTGCCGCCGGTTGAAATCAAATCTTCAATGCAGACGACTTTTTGTCCGGGCAACAATCGGCCTTCAATTTGATTTTGCTTGCCGTGTCCTTTGGCTTTGCTGCGGACATAAATCATCGGCAAACCGAGTTCCTCTGCGACCCAAGCCGCATGGGGAATCCCTGCTGTGGCGGTCCCGGAGATGACTTCTGCTTCCGGATAGACGCGCCGGATCAATTCGGCCAAGCCGCGCGCAATTTCTTTCCGGACAGACGGATGACTCATCGTGATCCGGTTGTCGCAGTAGATGGGGCTTTTGATGCCACTGGCCCATGTGAATGGTTCGTTTGGTCTTAGTGTGACGGCTTCGCAGTCGAGCAGCAAGCCGGCGAAGGTATGTGCTTGGCTCATTGTTGTTCCCCTTTCCATTGGTCGAAAATTGAGTGGTAGGCGGTCACCGAAGCGGCGGCTTGTGTGATCGGCCGGCCGACAACAATGTAGGAAGCGCCCATTTCCCGGGCTCTTTCCGGTGTGGCGACGCGTTTCTGGTCGCCTGTTTCAGAGCCGTCCGGGCGGATGCCGGGTGTGACGCACAAAAAGTCTGGACTCGTCGCTTTTTGGATGGCTTCTGCTTCCCAAGCCGAGCAGACGACGCCGTCCAGGCCGGATTCGTGTGCCAACTTAGCGTACTGCAGGACGCTTTCTTCCAGTGTCAGAGAAATCCGTTGTTCCCGCTGCATCGCGTCTTCCGTGGTCGATGTCAGCTGCGTGACCGCAATCAAAAGCGGCCGACTAGCGCCTTCTGCACCTTCTTCCAATCCCTTTTTGGCTGCGCGCATCATTTCGCTGCCGCCTGCCGCGTGCACGTTCACCATGTCTATTCCTAATGCGGCGATGTTCCGCATCGCGCGGTACACCGTGTTCGGGATGTCGTGCAGCTTCAAATCGAGAAAAATTCGGTGTCCCATCTCCTTCAGTTCCCGGATCAACTCGGGCCCTTCCGCATAAAACAGCTCCATCCCCACTTTCAAATAAAGCTCCTCGTCTCCAAAGCTTTTTAAGAATGAACGGGCTTCGCTGCGTGACGGGACGTCGAGTGCAATAATGGGTTGCGTAGTCATCTTGAAATCCTCCTGAATATTTCCATAAAAAAAGTCCTATGCCTAAAAAAGGGCATAGGAGTGCAAGGATCGTGTTGCGTCAATTGTCCGCACTTCCTTTCAGCCTCTCCGGACTCAATTAAGGAAATCATATTTCGTACTGGTCCCATCTTAATGAACCCTCCGAAAATTGTCAACGGAATTTTTTCCACTTGCCTATTTCAAAAAGACAAGCTATACTGTTGTGGAGTTAAAATAAAGGATGACAGAGAGCATCCATTTTAAGGAGAGATGTCATATGGCTAGTACCACTATGCCCAAAAACAAACGGAAAGCCCTCTTTGCAGCCTTGACCGGATCAGGATTGGATGATATGAACGTCATGTTTTTGTCGTTCGCGTTATCGTCCATTATTGCTGATCTCGGATTATCAGGTGCGCAAGGAGGGTTTATTTCTACTATCACGAACCTCGGCATGCTGTTAGGCGGCTTGGTATTCGGAGTGCTGGCGGACCGTAAAGGAAACGTCAAACTGTTCAAATGGTCGATTCTGATTTTCTCACTTGCTACTGCTGCTTTGTTCTTTGCTGAATCGTTCTTCTGGGTCTGCCTGCTGCGCTTCATTGCAGGAATCGGTGCGGGCGGCGAATACGGCATCGCCATCAGTATCATCGCAAAAGTCTCCCCTCCCGAGAAGATGGGCGTCATGTCTTCATGGAACGGTGTCGCCGGGCAGTTGGGTTCCATTGCAGCGGCACTGCTGGCCGGATTGGTCATTCCGTTCATGGGATGGCGAGGCCTCTTCTTGTTCGGCTTGATCCCAATCGCTCTTGTCGCTTGGCTGCACTTCTCGGTGGATTCGGAGTTTGAACTGATGGCATCTCCGGAAGAAATCGATAGAGTTAAACCTTCGCTGAAAGAATTGTTTCAAACGAAAGCATTGGCCCGCACGACGATTTCCCTGATGTTCATGACAACCGTTCAAATCGCCGGCTACTTCGGATTGATGAACTGGCTGCCGTCGATTCTTCAGGAACGCATCGGCTTGTCGGTCACCGGATCTTCCTTGTGGATGGTCGCCACGATCATTGGAATGTCTTTAGGCATGCTGACGTTCGGCAGACTGTTGGACAAATTTGGTCCGCGCAATGTCTTCGCCGTCTTCTTGCTCGTATCCGCCGCTTCTGTCTTCTTGTTCGTCTATGCCGGAAGCCAGCTGACCTTGCTGTTCGGCGGCGCGTTTGTCGGATTCTTCGTCAACGGAATGTTTCCAGGATACGGCGCGATTGTCAGTCAATTGTATCCAAGTCGGATTCACTCCATCGCGAACAACGCTGTATTGAATGTGGGCCGGGCGGTTGGAGGCTTCTCCTCTCTCGCCATCGGTTTTCTGATGGATCATTACAACTTGTTCGTGGTGATGGGCTTCTTGTCGGTTCTGTACTTGACCAGCTTTGTTGTGATGCTTACCATTCCAGGATTGAAAAATGAGTCGTATAAAACGATGCGGGCTGCCACATCTGTAAAAGGATAACTAACTATTGCAAAAGGCAGAGAATGGATTCTATTATTCTCTGCCTTTTTGTTTCTATTCGGTTTTTGGGAGGTCGCTTATCGACCACTCAGCCCCATCTTCCTTCTCGAGTGGGCTATAAATCTCCACTTATCGACCACTCGAACCTAGCATCCTTCTTGAGTGGTCGATAAAACACCAAATGATTCCTACTCAAATCTCTTTTTTTCGTGAGTTGGAATCAAAATGACGATTGGTTCCTACTCGGTTCCTCTTTTTTCATTGAGTTGGAATCAAAACGAGGATTGATTCCAACTCAGCGTTCTCTTCCCTTTCGAGTTGGAATCAAAAACATCTTGCCAAACTAAAAACAGGCAGGGTCAATAAAATGAAGCTGCCTGTTTTGGTGTTTAATTCATATATGGATCTGTCTTTTCTCCATAGTAGTAATATGAATCTTTTTCAGGTTCCACACGGTTCATCACCGCACCCAATATGTTCGCTTGAACCATTTCCAATAACTGCTTCGCTTTTTTCCCTTCCTCCTTAGATACTCCTCCTTGAGGAATAACAAAAATGGTCCCGTCTGTTTTGCCCGCCATAATTTGTGCATCTGCAACTGGAAGGATGGGCGGCATATCAAAAATTACTAAGTCATACTCTTCTTCCATCTGAGCTTTCAACACGTCCATCCGATGAGAGGACAACAATTCCGCTGGGTTAGGCGGAAGCGCTCCGCTTGGCAGGACAAACAAATTCGACACCAAACTGTAGTGGACCATATGCTCCAATTGGATTGATTCTTCCGTCAACAAGGTCGTCAGTCCATTGAAGTTTCGGATTCCAAAAATGCGGTGAACGGTTGGCTTGCGTAAATCCGCATCCACCAACAGGACTTTCTTGTTTTCAGCCGCAAATGTGGCGGCCAAATTTGCTGCAACGAACGATTTACCTGAAGACGCGTTAGCTGAGGTCACAACAATGCTCTTCACTTTTTTGTCCACCATTGTAAAACGCAGGTTCGTTCGAATTGTTCTGAATTGTTCCGCTGCAATCGAGAATGGCTGCGCCTGGACTACCAAAGTTGCCGCCTCGACCGCACCTCTTTTTGGCTGTTTGTTTTTCGCATTCATCATCGTCACTCCTCCTATACCCTGCTTTTCAATCCGGCTCGTCGACTGCTGCCTTCTCGTTCCATCGCTCCAGCTGCTTGTGTCCGCGTTTGCGTCGACAGTTCTTCTGCAGTGAGTTCGTTCACTTGACCGAGACTCAGCCATCCCAATTCTTCGGTCACAAACTCTTCTGTTTTGATTGAATTGTCTGTGTACTCATCGAAGAATATTTTCCCGATACTCAACAAGAATCCTAAAAGGAAGCCCACTGCCAAATTCAGCAGCACATTGGGTGAAACAGGTTCCGTAAACGGAACCGCTTTTGAGATGATGGTGACGTTTTCGACATTCATGATCTCATTGATGTTTTCTTGAAATGTTGTCGCGATGGTGTTGGCGATTGCTGCCGCCTGCACAGGGTCTTCGTCCGTGACTTGAACGGCAAACACTTGGGAATTTTCTTTGCTGGTGATTTCCATCTTTTGGCTCAGCTCGCCATTCCCGATGGTCAAATTGAGCTCTTCCCGGACATCATCCAATATGATTGGATTTTCAATGATATCCTTGTACGTATTAATCATTTGCAAGTTGATGTCAATGTCACTCTGCTGGATGATGTCGCTCGCCTGCGTGTAGTTCACCAAAATTTTTGTGTTGGACGTATACTGCGGCGTGACCGCATATCGTGTAACCATCCACGCGATAAGCAATCCTGTGACACTCAATCCGATGATCCATCCCGCTTTTTTTCTAAGTACTTGAAACACATGTGTCAAACTGATTCCTTTTTCCATCTTATTCCCTCCTGTTAAACGAATTTGACTTTGATGAACTGTTTAAATGAAACCATCATTTCTTTCATGAGTGACTGCTCAAACAAGACGCTGAAAATGAATGTGGCTGCGACAGAGAACAAACCGATGACGATACCTGAGAGGATCCAATTCATCCAGCTGCTGATGGACAGCGGGAAGACAGTGGTGAAGAAGAAGACCGTAGTCATGACAATCAAGATCACTTTCCCTGCCCGCCACATCGTTTTGCCTGAAGATTGCTTCAAAATATGCCGATTGGAGAAGAAAATGATGTCCAGTGTGCGGTAGGCAAATGACGCGACCGTCCCTATAAGCAGACCATAGAGTCCTAAACGCCCTACAAGAAGCAATGACACCGTGATGTTGATGAACGCTTCAAGCACAGCCCGCCACTGCGTTTCTTTATAAAAGCCGCCTGCATCGATTAATGTGGTTCCTGGAACACGCAAGTTTTTTACCACACCGATCACCACGAACAAGACCGCGATCCGCGGATCCGCATAAGCCACATCTTGTGTCCCCGCCGTATACAAACTGACAAACGGCAAGATCAAGACGGCGGTCACTGAATAAATGACGGATACAGCCGCAAAGTAGATGAATTCATACAAGTTGTAATTCCGCTTGATCCCTTCTTCGTCTTTTGTGACCATCAAACTCCCGAAACTGGCCACACTTCCTTCTGAAAAGACGGCTTTCATCAAATTGTAGAGATTTGAAAACACCAGCTGGTACACCGAATAGATACTGACCAAAATCATGTCTCCTGTTGCGACAGTCAAGATGATGATGTCGGTGTTGTTGACGACCAATCCAGAAATCTGGTGCAAAAATGCCGACCAGCGTTTGGACAAAGCGGTTTTGTCCGGCTTCACTCGTGTATTCAATCCCGGGTAGTGTTTCCGGACGTATACGTTCTGCAACACCATAATGACGAGCATCATCAGCGCCGGCACTGCCTGCACGACAATAACGGAACTGTTGACCAGAATAAGTCCCGTTTGAAGAATTCCCCTCAAGAACAAGGCAGCCATATTGAACAATGTTGCCATGTACAATTTTTGGTCGGCTTGGAGCAGAACCGTGTTTTTGCTGACGAGAAAACTGTTCAATGTGCTCTGAAGCCCCATAACCAGCATCAAACTGAACACCGTACCTCTGGGAATGTCCAGGATATAAATCGGAAGGATGAAGGCCAGCGCGACAATGGCTGCTGTGAACATGAGGCCGGTTTGGAAATAATACTGCCGGATGGCATTCAACACTTCGTTCAAACGCTGTGTGTCTTTGCGGTTCAACGGATCATACAGTGCTTGAATCGAAGCCGTGTTCAGTCCTGCATTCAGCAGCAGAACATAGCTCATGACATTGGTGATCGATGACGTCAAGCCGTGTATGGTCGGTCCGTAATGTGTCAAAAATAAACGCGGAATGATGAAGCCGAAACTGATCATGATAAGCTGATAAGAAAATTCGACCACTATGTTTTGGGCAGTAGCCTTTCTTCTGCTCGTTTCCACTTGATGGTTTCCCCCTTTTTCTATGGCCGGATTGCCTTATATATTTGGAACAGCATGAGGTAGACGAACAATCCCCAATTGCTGATGATGATTTGCGCAAGATCTCCGCCCAAAATGATCAAGATGGCAAATCTTACGATGACAATGGCGTACAACACATGGCGGATGCCGCGGTAAGGAATGTCGGACACTTTCACATGAATGATTTTCAACACCAATCCGAAAATGAGTGCCAGAGCAATGACCCCGATTACGTTGGCCTGCATATACCCAAAAGTCAAAAAGTCATTCGGAATCGTTCCCGTCACCAGTCCGTTTCCGCCGCTCTCGCCTTTGCGCGCACCGGAAATCAAAATGGTTGTCCAAGAATCGGCGGTCTCCATATCAATGGTTCCCCACAAACTGCTCGGAAGGAAATACAAAGGCGCCTGCACCACATCCACGAAAAAGCGGTGTGTAAAACTTTGGAATACTCCAATGAAAGAAACGAACGGGTAAGAAATCGTCCCGACAATCATGGTCCACAGGTCCGAGTCTTCTGACCTTCCCCACAGCTGATTCAGGCCGAAAAAGATGACCGGAACTGCAATCATTTTTTTCGACAAATTTTGTATGAAGGACCAAAGCTGTTCTTTTTTTAAGTACACAGCGGCTAAGACGAGAATCAGATAGAAGTACACCATCGCTCCCCTGCCGCCCCAGCTGAACAGCACATATGTACTGAACAAAAAGGAAAGACCAAATCCCGTCATGTTCCATTTGAAGTGATGGCTCTTTAACCGCGGATCGATGATCAACGCATAAAAAGAGTAGGCGGATACCAATGAAAATTGACCAAATTTTTCCAAGAAACTGAACGGATTGCCGACTGTTGAATACCCGGCGCGGATGGCGATGGTGTGATCCAAAAGCCCGATAAAACCGCCATAGGCATGCGTGTAGAGATAGTAACCGGCAAACGAGACAAAAAACATCAGCCAGGCGAAACCCGTGAATTTTCTGAGAAAAAACGAATCGGCTTCGAGCGGCTCAAGTTCTTGCTGCTCTTGTTTTTTGGTATTCTCCGGAAACAACGACCAGCCGAACATGGTGCTGATCATCATCAACAACACGATGCAGTAATAAAACAATATTTCTGCCAAACCGTACTGCCGGATAAAATAATCGAACGGCATGGAGTTCTTCCCGGCAAGTGTTCCGATGTACACGATTGGAAACCCGATACCGTATAAAGCGGTATACATCAACAGCGTCCAGTCGACCAGCTGGATTTTTTTGTTTCGGATCAGATTGTTCAGTATGAGGAAACTGCCGACCGCAGCAACAACCAAACCGCCGGCAATTGATACAATGCTTTCCATGATTCACCTCCACCCTTTCACAAGGCATTCTCTATACATGAAGGAACACTTCCTCGTATTCTGTCATGATTGAATCGATATGGTAGCGGTCCGCCCGGTTGCTGCTCTTGTTTTCTCCGCGAATCGATTCAAGTATTCCCGCAGCAAGTGCTTCCGGATTTTCTTCTTCCACAAGCAGACCATAGTCATTATTCAAGAGGATTTCCCTGGGTCCGCTTTGGCAATCGGTGGCCACCACTTTCGTTCCACACGCCAAGGCTTCCAGTAATGAATTCGGGAATCCTTCCCATCTCGACGACAATACGTATGTATCCGCATGGAAGTAATAAGGGTACGGGTTTTTTTTGAACCCAGAAAAATCTACTTGCTTGTCTATTTGCAGATCCACTGCCAGCTGGGACAAATCTTCCAACAGTTCTCCTTCTCCCAGCAGCGTGAGTCTGGCTGACGGTTCTTCTTGAAGGACGTGTTTGAATGCCCGCAACAGCACATCAAACCCTTTTTGGTAACTCAATCTTCCGACAGCCAGCAGATTGATGTTCCTTGTGTCATACGGATTTTCCTTCAACGCTTTGTTTCTGATGTCATGGATATCCAAGGGATTGTAAATGTAGGTGATTTTTTCGCTGGGGAGATTGTAGGTGCGGATGATGTCTTGTTTCATCGCATCACACTGCGCAATGATCAAGTCTGCTTTAGGATAAAAACGACGGTATAAGAATTGGGTGATTGTTTTGTCTAGAGAAGATAATGTGCTGAGGGTTTTTGATGGGGTGTTGGCTTCTCTTACGATGAGTTTGGGACTCTGTTTCAAAAAGGGTTTCACGAGGACCAACGCCAAGTTCAATTCATCGAGTGTGGAAAAAATCAATTCCGGCTGGATTGAGTTAAGCGTCTTAATCAGTTTCGTGAGGGCATACCGGACACGGGGAGCGTTCAAATCGGTCATGGAAATGGAATCGGGAACCAGATCCATATAAGGACCTTCCGCCCGGACCAGCACCAAGTGAACATCAAACGCCTCTTTGTCGATGTTTCTCAATAAATTTACCACGACTTTTTCTGCGCCTCCGCCAGCCATGGAAGGAACCAATACAGCCATTTTTTTCTTCATGATTCCACCTCCACTTTCTCAGGTATGGAAACGGGTTGAAGAACTGTCTTGTAAAGATCCGCCAGCTTTTTCTTATAGGCTTCGTGGTCATTCAATCGCTGGTAATATCGGTAGCTGGCTTTGGACATATCTTCCTGTAAGTCAAGTGATGTGAGCAAGTGCACCACTGATTCTGCTAGTTCTTCATCATTGGTGGAAAGAAATCCTGTTTCGTGCGGCACAACCAGCTGCTTCATCCCGTCCGCCGGGGTGGATACAATCGGCACCGACAACGCCATCGCTTCAAGCGCAGCGATGGGTGTCCCTTCATATTTGGAACACATCAGCAGGCAAGAAGAGTCTTTCAATGCCCTGTAAGGATAAGACAGTCTGCCTGTAAACGTCACTTGATCGCTGACTTGCTCTTGTTCAAAGATACGTTCCATGTCTTTTTTCAGCGGCCCTTCCCCGATGATGCCAAACCGGCTCCCAGGCACTTTCTGCAACACCTTGGAGGCGACTCTTGCGATGCGTTCGGGATCTTTTTGATCGGTGAGCCGGCCAATGAACACAAAATCGAATCCATAATCTTTTTTGTCATAATTGGCCAGTTTTTCAACACGATCTGGATTCAATACGTTTTCCAATAAGACAGCTTTTTCTTTGATGGCTGCCTTATAGCGGTATTCGTCCAGACAGCTGGTGGAAACCATGATCACTTTTTCCGCTTTTTCCACTGCCCATTTGTACAAAATGGATTTCACCGTTGCTCGTGCCATATCGTCTTTATTGACATGGAGATGCGAAATCAACGGAATATCTCCAGCAGCAAGAGAGGCCAAAACGGTCGCTCGGACATCGTGGGCATGGATAAGATCGGGATCAAAAGTGCGGATAACTCTTTTCAGCTCCAAATAAGTAAATTTTTTCATCGGAAGAAACCGGACATTTCGATCGTCTAAAGCAGAACGGATTGTCCCATCCGGCGAACAGTAGGCGGTTTCAATCTCGCCTTCAAACATCATGCAGATGTCCGCGACGACATTCTCCGCACCTGACAACTGGCTTGTATACAACACATGGAGTACTTTCATGGGGAATACCTTCTTCCTATGGAGTTTTTTTTAGGGGAATAATGCTCTGGAATGCTGCGGGGATGAAAAAGAGAATACACTAAATAAGCCTGGTCTCTCCTATTTTCAATAAATGGGGAAAACAAAGAATAATAAAAAAATATGGATGGAACGAGTTTGGATAAAGAAAAAATAAAGGAATGTAAAAAGATAAACCGAGGATGGTTTAAGGTGGGAATGATGGGTAAACCTGATGAGTCGAAGGATACGGATTCTGGAAACGTTATCCTTTTTCTTACTTGTCTCCATATTACATCGTAGCGGAGAAGAATACCAGCAAAAAAATCAAAATTTACTCTTTTTTAAAAACTTGAATTGTAAAATTAAGCTAGAAAAATAGAAAACCATTTGTGATACACTCTCACTAAGTTCCAACCACGAAAATTAGAGGAGTGACCACAAATGGCCTACACACATCTTACCATGAAAGAACTTAGCTGGATAGAAACTTATTTTGATACTGGATTAAAACCTTATAAGATTGCTCGGAAAATCGGTCGATCAAATCAACCGGTCTATAATGTCGTTTCCTTCCTAAAGGAAGGCGGTTCAATTATAGAATACTTTGATCAGTATAAACAGAATAAATCAAAGTGTGGCGCTAAGAAAAAGACCTTTACAAGAAAACAAACCCAATACATTAAAGATAAAGT